>NZ_JAASUA010000013.1:0-78549 GCF_014322845.1 Listeria immobilis
GGAGTAGTTTTTAAAGTATAACCAGCAATAGTTTTTGGTGAAGAAGTATAATTATCGCCAATATTTCCAGTTAAAACGTCTTCTGTTGTAATGGCATTTCCGTCAGTGTCAACGTATTGAACAGTAACAGGTTCAGCGGCAACTGGGTCTTTCGTGTAAACATAAGTGACAGTTTGGGCTTGGTCTGAAAATAGTCCATTCGCATTAGCAGGAGTAGTTTTTAAAGTATAACCAGCAATAGTTTTTGGTGAAGAAGTATAATTATCATCCACATTTCCAGTTAAAACGTCTTCTACAGCAATGGCATTCCCATCAGTATCGACGTATTGAACAGTAATGTCGGCACCTTTTACAGGGGAAGTAACTATAATTGGGACTTTAACTTTTGCAAAAGGATTGGAGTTAGTGGAAAGACTACTTTTGATTGTAATATAGCCACTACCAGGATTTGTAGCTACCCCATCAACTAATACATCGCTCGAAGTACCATCATCATAGTAAACAAACTCATGTTGCGCAAAAAGTGCTTTATTAGATTTCAATCCTAAATTGGCTTTATCTGGTGTTAATAGATTAAAATCAGTGTTTAAGGGAACTTCTATTGCTTCACCTTTATAGACTAATTGATCTTGATGCTGCCTAAAATCTTCAGGAGGGAAGTTATAAAATTCTAACATGTTATTTTTATTATTAAAATCATCAAGATAATTTTGCGGGATATTAGAAACAAGTTGATTTTCACTTGTAGATATAATTAATTTTTTATCCGCATTGGCAGTCCAACTAGTAGTAAAAATAACACTAGGAAGCGAGATTAAATTTTGAAAACGAATATCTAAAGAAATTAAGTGAGAAGACATCGTTGTAATTTCTGCTGGAATCTCAGTGATATTTCCCGTATTTATATATAAATTTTTTAAAACTGGTAATTGTAAGGTTATCATGGGGAATTCTTGTAATTTATTTTGATTTAAATTTAGTGTCTCTAATTTCTTTAATTCGCCAATACTATCAGGAACTTCTGTGATAGTACCAGATCTAGCTTCTAAAGTAGTCAAATTTTTATAATCAGAAATTTGATTAGGTATGGAAGCACTGCCAAATACTAAAAGTTTTTGAATGCTTTCCAAATCAGCTAAAGTAATATCAGCGCGGTTTTTTCCTAGGGCTTTTTCCGTTGCTGTAATGAAAGGTTCATTTCCATCTAACTCTTCTTCTAACCAAGATGCTGCATAAACTTCTTGAGGATTAAAAGGAAGAATGGATATTAGCATTAGGAAAGATATAAGTAGTATAGATATTTTCTTCATTTTTATAGTTCGCTCCTATCAATTTTATTTTTAGTGGATGAAACTTATTTATCGTAACATGGGAAGATTAGCAACTAAATACCTGAAAAATTTAATTTATTTATGATATTCCTCATTTGTGAACATTTTTTGTCATTTGAATTCGTAAAATTAAGTTGAATATAAAGTGTTTTTATAGGAAATAGGATGCTTTTTTACACGAATTTCCAATAATTTGAGGTTATCTTTCTCTTTTATTTAAAAGTCATTGTTAAACTGAATAGAATAACATATAGGAGGAAGCGAAAATGGAGCATCTTAGAAAAATTTTAATTGTTTTAGTAATAATTGGTTTGTTATATATGTTTTTGGTTGCCATATGCATGTTTAGTGGAAGTCAGGCAAAACCAAATGAAAATGTGGACACAGTATTGATTTTGGGCGCGAAAATAAATGGGGATCCGGGTTATCCATCTCCAGTTTTGCAAGAAAGGTTGGATACTGCTGTTAATTATTTAAATGAATATCCGAAATCCAAGGTGATAGTCAGCGGCGGTCAAGGTGCAGATGAATCTGATACAGAAGCCGCTGTAATGAAGGAATATTTAATAAATAAAGGTATCTCAAAATCACGAATTGATATGGAAACAAAATCTAAACGAACAGAAGAAAATATTAGTTATAGTAAGGAAAAATTCCAACTGGGAAAAACGGTCATTATCACGAGTGATTATCATATGTACCGGGCACTTATGCTTGCGAAACGCCAAAATATCGATGTAACTGGACTTCCAGCAAAATCAGAGACAGGTGCAAAATACAAAGGAATGATGCGAGAAGTGTTATCCATTACTTATGCCTGGGTTTTTGATTGGTAAAAAGGCATGCTATAATTAGGCTAAAAATGCGGGAGGTTGTATCGGTGAAATTAGAGCGGATTTTAGCAATACTAATATTAATATTAGAGCGAAAAGTAGTTGCAAGTGAGCTAGCTGAAAAGTTTGAGGTTAGTGTGCGAACTATTTATCGTGATATGGATACACTTCTTTATGCAGGATTTCCAGTCGTTGCGTTACCTGGGAAAAATGGCGGATTTACAATGCTAGATTCTTATAAATTATCAACATTTACTTTTTCTGAACTAGAAAAGCAAATTTTATTAGAAGCGCTTCAAGCTCGTTCTGGATATATTTTGAATGAAAGTCAGGAAATTTTACAAGAGAAAATTGCCTTATTACAAACAGAAAAGCCAACTAGCAATCATCTTTTCTTTGACTCTGCAACACAGCATCGGCAGCAAATTGAGGCAGAAGTGAAACGAAAAATAGCACATATCCAAAAAGCTTTTACAACAAACAAACAGTTAGAAATTACCTATATTGCGATGAATGGGACGGAAACGAAACGACGAATTTCTCCACAAAAGCTAAATTTAATGGATGGCAGTTGGTATTTAGAAGCATACTGTCATAAAAGAGCAGCAACTCGGAGTTTTAAATTAACAAGAATTATTACGTTAAAGCAGCTTAATAGTGATATAGAAGTATTAAACAAAATAGAGTCAGATGTTCATACAACAAGTAAAGTTATATTAGAATTTCCTAAAAATCAACTGGGTAAATTGCTAGATTATTTTTTATTAGAAGAAATGAATATTCAATCTGATCTTGTTCGTGTTCAGTTTGAATATGATAAAAGTAAAAATATGATTCCTTTTTTACTGATGTTTACTAGTTCTGTAAAAGTTATCGAACCAGAATCGTTAAAAGTAGCATATAAAAAAGAAGTGGAAAAACTTTATTTTAATTTGAATAGTTGACATTATGTTGTCAGGGTTTGTTTGCTATTATCTAGTTAAAGAGGTGATAAATAATGAACTTGCCAGAAAACAAAATAATTTATGGGAAGAAAATTCGGACTAATAATGCTGATTTTGCTCCAATTGCAAGGCTTTGGGGTGAGGTGATGGTAGAGCAACCAGCAGGAGATATTTTTGCAGTGTATAGTAATTATGCTAGTGACTATATGGGTGATTACGATTTGCTTGTAGGAACCACTGATTGGGAACAAGAAATAACTTCTATTATTGAAGCAGGAGAGTATCTTGTTTTTCCAGTAGATACAACTAATCCAAAAGGGGTAGAACAGGCATGGCGAGAAATTTGGAGCCGTGATAGTGAGTTGGCTAGAACTTATAATACTGATTTTGAATGGTATCATAAAAATGGTAAGATTGAAGTGTATATTGCAATTTAAAATCCCCACGGAAAACCGAGGGGACTAGTTATTAATGGAGTTTTTTAGCAGCTTTTTGAGGGATTTGTTTAAGCGTTACTTCTTCAAATGTAGTGACTCCCTTTAATTTTTTATAATAGACTCTTAAGTAGGCATCTTTACGTAAGTTTTTATCTGCTGTGAAACTCATTTTTTCTTCGTGGCCATCTTTATCATATCCGGGCAGTGTGTAAGAATAAGCAAAGCCTTTTTGCCCATTATTTTCACCATCCTTAGTGATTTTTACATAATATTGCTCGGCTACTGCTGTTTTATCGTAGCAATAGTAAAAAACAGTTATGCCAATGCCTCCAAGTATGAGTAAACTAATTATACCTATAAATATTTTCTTCATCGAATCATCCTTTTCTAAGTTCTTACGTTTATTTTATAGGTAAAAATAGTGAAAATCCTGCTTATAAAGTAACAAAAATAGTAAAAAAACTTACATAATTGTTGGGGAGGAGTAAGATTATTATGGCGAGACCGACGAATAAAGGGGAATTAATAAAGTTAAGTGCGGAAAATTACAAAAAGCTAAATGATTTAATTGATGCCATTCCAGTAGAAAAACAAATGCAACCATTTCCGTTTGAAGATAGGGACAAGAACATTCGAGATGTCATTATACATTTACATGAATGGCACAAGATGATGCTTGAGTGGTACAAAGTTGGGATGTCAGGTGGAAAACCAATCACTCCAGCAGAAGGTTATACGTGGAAAACCACACCTGAACTAAATAGGGCTATTTGGGAAAAGTACCAAACGACCTCTTTAGCAGAAGCACGGAAATTACTAGATGAAACGCATAAAATAGAAATGGATATAATTGAAGGACATTCAAATGAAGAATTATTTACAAAAAAATACTTTAAATGGACAAGTACTACTTCGCTAGGTGCCTATTTTATATCTAGTACATCTAGTCATTACGATTGGGCTATTAAAAAAATCAAGAAATTTAAAAAAGCTGCTGGAATTTAATTGATTCCAGCAGCTTTGTTTTATTCAAATGCGTCTTCATTGAAATAGAGAATTTCCCATAGGTGTTTGTCCAAATCGAGAAAACTTTTACTATACATATATTCATATTCTTGAGGTTCAGCAGCTGTCTCTGCGCCGAGGCTTAGAGCTAAATCTACTAATTCATCAACAGCTTCACGGCTTTCGAGTGTGATTGTAATGAGAACTTCGCGTACTTTAGTTGTATCTGCGAGTGCATTTTTATGGAAAGTCTGGAAGAAATCTTCTTTCAGTAACATGGCATAAATATTTTTCCCAATGATCATTTGAGTAGCATTTTCATCAGTAAATTTAGGATTAAACTCATAACCAAGTTTTGTGAAAAAAGCGATGGATGCTTGTAAATCTTTTACAGGCAAGTTAACAAAAATTTGTTCCGAGCGTGTAACCATAATTTATCACCTCCAGCCAAAAATAGCACGATATAAATTATATGTCAATGAATAAAATGGAGTAAAATAGGGAAGATAAAAAGTAATGCTAAATTGAATATCAAAAAACTACTTGTAATCGGTTTCTTTTTGTACTATAATGTTAGAGAAATGTATAGGATTGTTACTGCCAAGGCAGGCAAAACCTAAACTAATTCAAGTGCTATTTTGATTTCGATAGCATTGGAATTAGTTTGGGTTTTTTCTTTTGAGAGAGGTGAAGATGCATGATTATTAAAAAAATCCTAAATAACAATGTTGTAATCGCCGAGGGTAAAAATGGCAAGGAGTCTGTAGCGATGGGGCGCGGTCTTGCTTTTCAAAAGAAAGTTGGAGATGAAGTAGACGCATCCAAGATTGAAAAGACATTCATTATGGAAACGCACGAACTATCGGAAAAGCTGTCAGAATTGCTAAGTGAAATCCCGCTAAAACATTTGCGCGTGGCGGATGATGTTGTCCAGTATGCGCAAGAAACATTGGAAACAGATTTAAGTGATAATATTTATTTAACGTTAACAGATCATATTAATTTTGCAGTATCCCGCTATAATCAAGGTATTAATTTGAAAAACGCACTATTATGGGAAATAAAACGATTTTATCACGCAGAGTACTTAGTCGGCATGAAGGCGTTAGAGTTTATTGAAAAAGAAATCGGAATTAAGCTAGATGAAGATGAAGCAGGTTTTATTGCACTTCATATTGTGAACGCTAGACAAGATGGGCAACAAATGCATATGACTGTTGCGATGACACAAATAGTTCAAGACATTCTAAGTATTGTTACATATCATTATGGTATGGTTTTAGATGAAACGTCGCTGAATTATACTCGTTTTATTACACATCTACAGTATTTTGCACAACGGTTACTACGAAAAGAGATTGTTGACTCTGGGGATGATTTTTTATACGAACAAGTACAAATGAAATATCCCGAAGCATTTGATTGTACGAAAAAAATTGATGCATATTTAATTAATACGCATCATACTGAGTTAACTAGAGATGAACAAGTCTATCTCACCATCCATATTTATCGAGTAACAGAGCGCAACACGATAACAAAAGAAGATTAATTTTTTTTGATAAGGTATGTAATGGATTACAGAAAAGCACTGCCAATTGGTTGTGCTTTTTTATTTTAGCTTTTTTTCTACTAAAATAATCGAAAGTAAAACGGCAAAAATACTTGTAGCTAGTAATATAGAGCTGCGCACAAATGCATACATTGGAATAAACGCGAGGATAAGTGAAAAAACAAGTAATAAACATCCCGTTAATATCCAGTAAAAGCCGAGTAAGCGATGCGCTTTTTGCCAATTGGTTTCGTTCTTAAGGGATGCTTTTGTACGATAACTAAAACGGCTATCTCTATTTTGTGGTAGATGAACGCGGTAAATAATGCCAAGAATAATAAGTAATATGGGAAAAATTAAATCAAACATAATAACCTCCTCTTGGATATCTTTGTAGTATAACAAAAATTTGTGAAAAATTGAACGGTTTGGGTATAATATTTAATGGGTATTGGTCAAATGATACAGTTAGATTATTGAAGGAGGAAAAAAGATGCTTTATAGCGAAAACGACAAACGAAAACATGAAAGTTATCGAATTCCACTCTTTGGTTCCGAGGAAGAAAGTACTAGCATTCCAAAATATGTCTTAAGAAAAGAGCCAATGGAACCAAGAATTGCTTATCAACTCGTAAAAGATCAATTGCTAGATGAGGGCAATGCTAGGCAAAATTTAGCTACTTTTTGCCAAACATATATGGAAGAAGAAGCACAGTTGCTTATGGCGGAAACGCTGGAAAAAAATGCTATTGATAAGTCGGAATATCCGCAAACAGCAGAACTTGAGAACCGCTGTGTGAATATTTTAGCTGATTTATGGAATGCTCCTAAAGAAATGTCTTACTTAGGGACGTCTACTGTTGGATCATCGGAGGCGTGCATGCTCGGTGGTTTGGCGATGAAATTTAGATGGCGCAAAGAAGCTGAGAAACGAGGACTAGATATTCAAGCAAAGCGTCCGAATTTAATTATTTCTTCAGGCTATCAAGTTTGTTGGGAAAAATTTTGCGTATATTGGGATATTGATATGCGTGTTGTACCAATGGATAAAGAACATTTAAGTCTTGATGTAGATCGTGTATTTGAATTGGTAGATGATTATACGATTGGCGTAGTTGGGATTCTAGGCATTACTTATACTGGTAAATTTGATGATATTGCACTTTTAGATGAAAAAGTGGAGGAGTACAATAAGGTCAATGAACATCAATTAGTAATTCATGTGGATGGCGCAAGTGGTGCAATGTTTACTCCTTTTGTAAATCCAGAGTTACCATGGGATTTTCGATTAAAAAATGTCGTTTCGATAAATACATCTGGTCATAAATATGGCTTAGTATATCCTGGCGTTGGTTGGATATTATGGAAAGATAAGGAATATTTACCAAAAGAATTGATTTTCGAAGTAAGCTATTTAGGCGGATCCATGCCAACAATGGCAATTAATTTTTCCAGAAGTGCTAGTCAGATTATTGGACAATATTATAACTTTTTACGGTTTGGTTATGATGGTTATCGTGAAATTCACGAAAAAACGAAAAAAACAGCAAGCTATCTTGCCAAAGCGGTAGAAAAAAGTGGTTACTTTGAGTTAATTAATGATGGCTCTAATTTGCCAATTGTTTGTTATAAAATAAAAGAGGGACTTGATGTAGAATGGACTCTCTATGATTTGGCAGATCAACTTTTGATGAAGGGGTGGCAAGTTCCGGCGTATCCACTTCCAGCTGACTTGAGTGATACAATTATTCAGCGTTTTGTTTGTCGCGCGGATTTAGGGTATAATGTTGCGGAAGAATTTGCAGCGGATTTTCACGAGGCATTGCATAACCTAGAAAAAGCTAGAGTACTTTATCATGATAAAGGACGAAATGATTCATATGGTTTTACGCACTAAAAAAATGAAGACTTGGTTTTTTCCAAGTCTTTTTTCTTTATAAAGGCAACCAATCGATAATTTCTTTGATACTTTTATCCCAGAAATCCCAGTCGTGTTCACCTGGACCTTCTCGATATTCAAGTGGTGCATTTTTGGATAGAGCGAAATCACGAAAGCGAATATTATCTTGATAAAGGAAATCTTCTGTCCCGCAATTTTGAAATAAAAGTGGCAGTTGGACTTGATTGATTAGATTTTTCTCTAATAAATAAAATAAATCATTTTCAGTGCCTGTTTGACTGGTCATTTCTCCTGTAATCGCTCTAGTACTAAAGTTATCAAAGCAGTCTTCTTTAATAATGTAGTTAATATCCATGACGCCTGACATACTTGCGGCAGCTTGGAATCTTTCAGGAAAAGTGAGTGCGACCTTGAATGCCCCGTAACCACCCATTGAATGCCCCGCGATAAATGTATCTTCTTTATTTTTCGAGAGAGGAAACCAGTTTTGCATTACTTGCGGAAGTTCCTTACTAACAAATTCAAAATAATTACGGCCATGTACCATGTTAGAGTAAAAACTATGATCAGCTGCCGGCATAACAACGGCAAGTCCTTTTTCGGTCGCATAACGTTCAATATTAGTATTTCGAGTATAAGTAGTATGATTGTTTGATAACCCATGAAGAATATATAAAGTTTTATATTTAGGAATGGAACGATGATAAAGTGCCTCTGTTTCAGGTAAAATCACTGTTACGCTAGTTTGCATAGCCAAGCATTCCGATTTGAAATTTAGTTCTAAAATAGCCAATGTAGGGGCCTCCTAACGTGTCTTTTTTTCTAGTATACATGATTTTTTAAGCAAATAAAATAAATATAACTTATCATATGAGTTAACTCGGGATTAATAACTAAAAGAGGAACCTGCGCAAACAGGCTCCTGTTATTTTTTGTTACTAGGCTTCTTTTTATCAACTATTCTTAAAATCTCATCAAGCTTTCGATTCTTTTCTAAGATAGCAGCTTCTTTAAATTGTTCTGTTGTGACTGGGGGCATCGTTTCTTTGCAATTTTCATGCGCTAGATTTGGAAAAAGATTATCAGTCATTTTCATCGCCTCCTTATGTTAATTATAAAGTATAATAAGAATAATATCGACTAATTGCTTATAAATGAAAATAATTCTCATTTAGGGTCCCGACTTTTTGAATATCGTGGTATAATTTAGTAAAATGAAAGGGATAGTGTTGTGGAGGGGAATTATGAAGAAATTAACTATAGTTGTTTTAAGCATTGCGACCGCATTAGTACTCGCTTCATGCGGAAATGATACTACAAATGGCTCGGAAAATGAAACGGTAGCGAAAGAAAAACAGACTCAGGCGGCACTAGAACTTACAGATATGTCGGGTCGTGAAGTTTCTTTTGAAAAAAATCCAGAAAGAATTATCGCGCTGACAAATGCGGATATGAATATTATAGATGCACTTGGTGGAACTGTGGTTGGTCGCCAAACAACAGACGCAAGTGGTGTTCCAGAGGGGGCGAAGGATGCGACAGAAGTTGGGAATACGCATGACTTGAATTTAGAAAAAATTGCTTCTCTAGGTGCGGATACCATTGTTGCAAGCTCTGAGCAGAATTTGAAAGATGTACCAGCAATGGAAGGCGTTGGTCCAAAAGTAGTTTTAACAGGAGCAAATTCGATTGATGAAATTAAAAAACAAACAGCCGTACTCGGAAAACTTTTGGGCAAAGAAGAAAAGGCTAAAGAATTACAAACTGACATCGATAATAAAGTGACAAAAATAAAAGAGCAACAAAAAGCAAAAAAAGTCCGTTCGTTACTAGTTTTAGGGGCACCAGGAAGTAATTATGCTGCCTTACCATCTTCTTTAAGTGGTGATATACTAGAAATAGCTGGTGGAGAAAATGTAGCTAAAGATTTTAAAGGTGTGGAAAATTTTCCACAATATGCTTCTATAAATGTTGAAAAAATTGTAGCCGCTGATCCAGAAGTGATTTTCTTAATGATTCATGGTGGAGATGAGAAAGAAACAGAGGCTGCATTTAAAAAAGAAATGAAACAAAATGAAGCTTGGAATTCTACAAGTGCTGTAAAAAATGATCATATTGTTGTTCTTCCAGCAGAGCTTTTTGGGACGAATCCGGGAATAAAGATTGATGAAGCATTAGATTATATGGCAAACGAAATAAATAAGGTGGATAACTAGATGACAACTGTAAAAGCGCATGATCCGCGGCGCAAACGTAGACGGATAACTTTTGTGGTAGTAATTATTTTACTCATATTGACTTTTTTTTACGGACTTACCACGGGATCAGTGAAAGTTACATACAGTGATGCTTGGCAAGCGTTGACGGGTGGAGGTAACGACCTCGCTAACCAACTGATTTGGAATTTACGCTTACCAAGATTATTAATTGCTTTCTTAGTAGGGGCTGCACTTGCGATTGCTGGGTGCTTGCTACAAGGTGTGATGCGAAATCCGTTAGCTGACCCTGGAGTGATTGGGGTCTCAGCCGGTGGTGGTTTTGTCGCTATTGTGATGACACTTGTCTTTCCAACGATGGCTGCTTTTGTTCCACTAGGGGCGTTTATAGGTGCATTTGGGACAGCGATTTTAATTTATTTATTAGCGTGGGACCGAGGCGTTTCCCCACTTCGAGTTATTTTGTCAGGGGTTGCGATTAATGCTTTTATTGGCGCAATGACTTCGGGTGTAATGGTACTTTATAGTAACCGGGTTCAAAGCGTTATTTCTTGGATGACAGGAACACTTTCAGGGAAAAGTTGGTATCACTTAGACTTAATTTGGCCCTATATGTTAATTGGTTTTATTTTAAGTGGTTTTGCGATTCGTTCTTCTAATGTGTTGCTTCTTGGTGATGATGCGGCAAAATTACTTGGATTTTCAGTAGAGCGACACCGATTTTTCATAATTATGTTGGCAGCTTTTCTAAGCGGAATTGCGGTGAGTGTTGCAGGTTTGATTGGTTTTGTTGGTCTTGTTGTACCACATATTTTCCGATTAATTATTGGGAACGATTATAAATATTTGCTTCCACTTTCTGCACTGGGTGGTGCTTTGTTAGTTGGTTTTGCAGATACGGCAGCGAGAAGTTGGTTTGGTTCGATTGAGCTTCCAGTGGGGATTTTACTGGCGATGATTGGTGCCCCGTTCTTCTTATTCTTACTTCAACGTGGGAGGGTTGCTTCATGAAATCAGCGTTAGAATTAAAAAATATTTCCTTCTCGCGCAAAAGAGATTTTCAAATGTCGAATATAAATGTAACTATTCCAGAAGGTAAAATTACGACGCTTATTGGGCCAAATGGTTCCGGTAAATCAACTATGTTACGCTTAATGATGCGATTGTTGACACCAGATAGTGGCGAAATTTTGTTGGGGAATAAAAACATGACGGATATATCGGCTAAAGAACTTGCGAAAAAGATGACTATGCTGGCACAGGCTCCAGAAGGTTTAGTAGACGTGATTGTTCATGATTTAGTTGCGTATGGTCGTTTGCCATATCGAAGCTGGATATCGACCTTACAAGAAGAGGACGAGGAAGTTATTCAGTGGGCAATAAAAGTGTGTAATCTTGAAAGTTTGGCATATAGACCGCTCCATTCATTGTCTGGTGGTGAACGGCAACGGGCTTGGCTTGCGATGGCATTAGCTCAAAAAACACCCATTTTATTACTAGATGAACCAACGACCTATCTTGACATCGCACATCAATTAGAACTTTTAGATTTACTAGTTCATTTAAATAAAACGTATAATTTAACGATAGTGTTAGTGTTGCATGATTTAAATCAAGCGGCAATATATAGTGATTATGTTTTTGTTTGCGAAAATGGTCAATTAGTAAAAAATGGAACCCCAAAAGAAGTGTTCACAGTAGATTTACTTCGGAATGTTTTCCATATTACCGCAGATATTACTGAAAAAGACGGTAAGCAACACATTTATCCGCTTGCTTCAACGAGGTTTGAATATTAAAGAAAACAGAAAGAAGATTAGAATTTAGTGAAAAAGCTTCCTATCCTTGATAAACTTTATTATAATAGATGAAGGCTGTTGCTCTTTTTAAGAATAGCGGCTTTTTTCTATTTGAAAATCTAAATGTAAAAGGACGGAATAAAATGGCTAGGAATAGAAAAAAGGCAGTTCGAGTAGATTATGCAATTATTTTCTTAATGATGTTACTTTGCATTATTGGGCTTGTGGCGATATATGTTGCTGGACTTGTGAATGATCAGTATACAAATAATTTCTTGCTACAGCAGTCTATTTGGATTGTTATTTCTACAGGAGTAGTCGTGGTTATCGTACTTTTTTTTGATTATGATAAACTTCAGTGGGCAGCGTATTATTTATATGGTTTAGGGAATTTGCTACTGATTCTTGTATTAATAGTTGGTGACGAACGAAAAGGTTCCAAAAGTTGGATTAGTATTGGCTCGTTAGGAAGTTTGCAGCCGTCAGAGTTAATGAAAAGTTTTTTAATTCTCGCCCTTGCAAAGGTAATTTGGGATCATAATAAAAAATATCAGCTGCATACGGTAAAATTGGATATTCAATTGCTTCTAAAAGTAGGAGTTATTTCAATTATTCCGCTAGGTCTAGTTGCGCTTCAACCAGACCTGGGGACAATTTTAGTATTTATTGCAATTATTATCGGTATGGTATTTATTAGTGGTGTCACATGGAAAATTTTAGTCCCTTTATTTAGTTTTATTACAGTAATAGGTGCAACTTTAATTTATTTAGTTTTATATAATCAGGCAATTTTACAAAAATTAGGATTTGAACCATATCAATTTAAACGAATTACTTCTTGGTTACGTCCAGAAGAAGATCCACTCGGTGACGGAATGCAGCTTCTTCGGTCAATGCAGGCGATTGGTTCTGGTCAGCTACAAGGCAACGGAATAGGTAATCAAGCTATTGCAATTCCAGAAAACCATAATGATTTTATTTTTTCGATTATTGGTGGAAACTTTGGTTTTGTTGGTGGCTGTCTATTAATTATGTTATACTTTTTACTGATTTACCAAATAATTCGAGTAGCACTAGATATTAATATTCCGTTTTATTCTTATATTTGTACGGGTGTTTGTTCGATGATTTTATTTCATGTTTTAGAAAATATCGGAATGACCATTGGTTTACTGCCAATTACCGGTATTCCACTACTTTTTGTCAGTTATGGGGGAAGCTCTCTTCTGGGCGCATTTATGGCACTTGGACTCGTGTTATCAGCGAGGTACAACGCTCCAGAAGTTAACTTAGGAAAAGGAAATCAAGTTTGATTTTCTTTTTTAACTGTTTGGGAGAAAGTGTTACTTAAGTTTATACAAACCAACCAGTAAGGAGTAATTTAACAATGAATCAACAAAATAAATTAGCTGGACGTATTGATTATGGGATTGTTTTATCCATGATGTTACTAATGATAATCAGTTTAGTGTCCATTTACAGCGCGCAATTAACAAATGACCAATATGATGCAAACTTTGTTGTAAAACAAGGAATGTGGTTTGTCGTTTCGACATTTGCAATTATTGTCGTTATGCAATTAGATTATGACCGACTAATGAAATGGGCCTATTATTTTTATGGGCTTGGTCTTTTTATGCTTGTTTTTGTTTTGCTTTTCGGTAAAGAAGTAAAAGGCGCAAAAAGTTGGATTGTTATTCCGTTTTTAGGAAATATCCAGCCATCTGAGGTTGTAAAAGTTATTTTAATTATCGTCTTAGCAAAAGTGATTTGGGATCATAATCGAGCATATAAAATTCATCGCCTTAGCTATGATACATGGTTGTTAGTCAAGATTGGTCTATTTACGCTCTTTCCATTGATTTTAATTATGTTGCAACCAGACTTGGGTACTGCCTTGGTGTTTATTGCTATTATGTCTGGAATGATACTTATTTCTGGGATTAGTTGGAAAATTATTGTTCCGCTGTTTGGATCCATTGCTGCGATTGGGACAGCGCTGATTTGGATGGTTATTTATCATCAAAATTGGTTAACAAGTCTTGGATTTAAACCTTATCAATTTGAACGGATTACTACTTGGATTAATCCGGAGAATGATCCTCAAGGTGGCGGATATCAGGTGCTTCGTGCGCTGACCGCAATTGGTTCTGGACAAATTTCTGGAAATGGGCCAGGATATGATGCCATTGCCATTCCAGAAAACCACAATGACTTTATCTTTACGATTGTAGCCGGCGATTATGGCTTTATTGGAGCGAGTATTCTGCTTGCAATTTATTTCTTATTAATTTATCAAATCATTCGTGTGGCATTAGATATTGGTATTCCTTTTTATTCTTATATTTGCACAGGTGTAGTTATGATGTTAATGTTCCATGTGCTTGAAAACGTTGGAATGAACATTGGCTTACTACCAATAACAGGGATTCCATTACCATTTATTAGTTATGGTGGTAGTGCGCTGCTTGGAAACATGATGGCGGTCGGACTAGTGCTAGGAATAAGGTTTAATTATAAAAAGTCGATGTTTGAAGTAAAAGAAGAAAATCATGTCTCCTAAAACTTAAATACAAAAGTCGAATCAGGCTTTTGTATTTTTTAAAACTCGAAATGTATCCGCTTTCAAAAGGACTATTTTTTTCTAAGTGTTGCTGTTTGTACTTTCATAAAAAATGCACTATGATAGTAGTAGAATGCAATCGAAGGGAGAGGCAAAATGATTAATTTTTATTGGTATCCAAAATGTAGTACTTGCAAAAAAGCAAAGGCATGGCTTGAGAATGAGCAAATTGAATTTACCGAGACGGATATTAAAACAGAAACACCAAGTGCAGAAGAATTACAAGCATGGCATGAAGTTAGCGGGCTTCCAATCCGTCGTTTCTTTAATACAAGTGGAATTAAATATCGTGAATTAGGATTAAAAGATAAAATTGATACGATGTCACTTAAAGAAGCTTATGAAATACTTGCCTCAGATGGAATGCTAATTAAGCGTCCGTTAACAACAAATGGTAAAGTAGTAACACTTGGATTTAACGAACCTGAATTTGAAGCAACTTGGAAATAGTCACAATAGATAATCGTAATAGAAGGAGGAGTTTGGAAAATGAGTTTACCAAAAGATTTATTGTATACAGAAGAGCATGAATGGGTGAAAGCGGAAGATGGTAGTTACCTTATCGGGATTACTGATTTTGCACAAGATCAATTAGGGGATATTGTTTTTGTTGAATTACCAGAAGTTGGGGATACTGTCGCAAAAGGTGATTCAATTGGTAGCATTGAATCCGTTAAGACTGTATCAGATTTCTATGCGCCGGTTAGCGGAAAAGTGGTCGCTGTGAATGAAACTTTAGAAGATGAACCAGAATTAATCAATAGTAACCCGTATGATACTGGTTGGATTTTAAAATTAGCAGAAGTAGAAGCGGCAGATATAGATGCGCTTTTATCAAGTGAAGATTACCAAAAAACATTAGATTGATTTATACGAGGGCCGGCTTGGGATAACCGAACTGGCCTTTTTTTATAGGGGGTGTTTTCTCTGGAAATTTGGGAAAAAGAAACATTACAATTAGCGCAAAAAAATAAGGCGGATTTTGTCATATTCTTTTTTACACCTATGTGCGGAAGTTGCCAGATGGCTAGTCGTTTGGTGGACATGACTCAAACCGCCGATAGTATCGATACAACGATTGCCAAAGTAGATTTAAACTATGTGCCGGAAATTGCTCAGAATTTAGAGATTACATCTGTTCCTGCTCTAGTGAAGTTTAAAGCTGGAATACCTAAAGATGTAAGTTATCAATTGCATGATGTAACAGCTGTTTTTGAATTCCTGTATGATGAGTAATACAGGAGTTTTTTCTGTTTAATAATTTGCCTTAATGCAAAAAAGTTTCGCTTCAGATATAGAAATGTATTTAGCTAAAAACATTGCTATAGACACAATTTGACTGAACGTGGTAAGATAATTCGAGTTGTTAAATTTGTGTTTTATAAAGAGAGATTTTTAGTGAAACATAACATATCGGAGGCTGTTTGGATGAATCATTCTAATCTTACTATTTTATCCGTTTGTAGTAATTTTATTATAGTTGTACTTAAACTTATTGTAGGCTTTTTTACAGGGTCTGTCGCAGTGATTTCGGAAGGGATTCACTCATCGATGGATTTATTTGCGTCGGTCATTACTTTCTTTTCTATTCGGATTTCCAATCAACCTGCTGATGAAGATCATCCATATGGGCATGGAAAAGCTGAAAATATTGCTGGAACAATCGAAACGTTACTTATTTTTGTTGCGGGTATTTGGATTATTATTGAATCCGTAAA
This sequence comes from Listeria immobilis, assembly GCF_014322845.1. Classification (NCBI taxonomy): domain Bacteria; kingdom Bacillati; phylum Bacillota; class Bacilli; order Caryophanales; family Listeriaceae; genus Listeria; species Listeria immobilis. The sequence goes on from NZ_JAASUA010000013.1 coordinate 16,359, forward strand.
TAAACTTGTAAACCCACATGAAATACGTTTTCCAGCGCTTGGCATAATGGTAATGCTTTTTGGCGCGCTCGTTAATATTGTCGTATCACGAATTATCAAAAAAGCTGCTGATGAAGCGAATTCTGTAGCAATGAAATCGAATGCGCTCCATTTATATACAGATGTTTTTACCTCACTAGGTATTGCGCTTAGTTTATTTTTAGTATACATAACCGGTTGGCTGTGGATTGATTCTGTTATTGCTATTTTAACCGCTTTTTATATTATGTTTGAAGCTTTTAAATTACTGAAAGAATCTTTCCCACCGCTAATGGATAAACGTTTATCAACGGAAGAAGAAGCGGCAATTAAGCAAATTATTTTGACACATAAAAATAAATTTATTGAGTTTCATGATTTTCGCTCAAGACGTGCTGGAGCGGAAGAGTACATTGATTTTCATTTAGTGGTGTCTTCTTCCATGACAATCGAAAGCGCTCATTCGCTATGTGACGAGATTGAAGCAGAAATAATGGATTTTTATGCGAAAGCGGAAGTTCTCATTCACTTAGAGCCAGAAGAAGAGCGAGTCCTTACAGAAAATTAAAATAAGCTCTTTCTATTCGATTTGTTTCAAAAGTGCTACAATAGGGGGAAACAAAGAATGGAAAGGAAAATTAAGTATGACAACTTCTATTTTAATTGCGGATGATGATAAAGAAATTGTGGATTTAGTGAAATTATATTTGCAAAATGAAGGATATACGATTTACCAAGCATATGATGGAGCAGAGGTTTGGCGTCTTGTGCAAGATAAGCAACCTACTTTAGTTATATTAGATATTATGATGCCGGAAATGGATGGCTTAGAAGTATGCCGTTTAATGCGAAGTGAAGGTATTTTGACGCCCATTTTGATGCTTAGTGCGAAGGCGGAAGATAATGATAAGATAATGGGGCTTTTAACTGGTGCAGATGATTACATGGTGAAGCCGTTTAATCCATTAGAGCTTTCTGTCCGTGTCAAAGCAATTTTGAGGCGAATGCAACAAATGAGTCAAGTAGAGCCGATTAGTCAGGATAAAGTTATCATTGGACCAATCATTGTTGATCGTGCGCTTCATGTGGTGACAGTTAGTGGAAAAGAACTACATTTAACAACTTCGGAATTTGATATTTTATTTTTGCTTGCAAGTGAACCAGGGCGAGTATTTAGTTCCGAATATATTTTCGAAAAAATTTGGCAAGAAAAAGCGCTTGGAGCAAGTAAAACGGTTATGGTCCATATTAGCAATTTGCGTGATAAATTACGAGATGCTATGGGCGGGGAAAATGTGATTAAGACTATATGGGGAGTAGGATACAAAGTTGAAATATAAACTTGAAATGTTGTTTACTAAAATTAGCCATGTGATGAATATTTGGCAAGCAACTTTTTTCGCTGTTATTTCATGGGTTTTAGGCATGGTTACGGTACGAACTATATATTTATGGGCTATCTCCATTAGAGATGATTCTTTATTTTTAAAAGAAGTTACTCGAGCGATTGTCAGTTTATTTGGTCCTAATAAATATGTTCGTGTGATGGATTCCATTTGGGTATTATTAATCAATTATTTTATTATTTTCTTGATTACTTGCTTATTTTTCTCCTTTTTCTATCGCTACATGCGGCAAAAACTTTTGAAAAAGCAATTGCGAACAATAAATTTTGCGCTAAACGATGGAAAACCAGTGGATACAGAGAGTTTTGTTCCTGAAATTCAAGAATTAGAGCGAAATATCGAAAACATGCGAGAACGACAAAATAAATTAATGAAACAAGAAGAGCAGGCGCAACAAGCTAGAAATGATTTAATTACGAATGTTTCGCATGATCTTAGGACACCACTGACTTCAATTTTGGGGTACTTAAGTTATATTCATGAAGATCGTTATCGTGATGAAGTGGAATTGCGTTATTACACGGAGCTGGTTTACGGTAAGGCACGACATCTGCATAAGCTGATTGATGACTTGTTTTCTTATACAAGACTTGATAGCGTTGAGTATCAATTAAAAAAAGATGAATTAGACGTTATTGAATTATTAAGTCAGCTAGTTGCCGAATATGATGGACAAGCAACGGAACGAAATATGAAAATCGTAGAGCATTTTGATGCCAAAAAGTTAATTATTAGCGGTGATGGCAATCAAATCATGCGTTTATTTGAAAATCTGTTTTCGAATGCGCTTCGGTACGGAGAAGGAAATAAGCAAATCGACGTAAGCGCAAAACAAGAAGGAAATATGGCTGTTGTAAAAGTAACGAATTACGGACAAGAAATTTCAGAAATCGATTTACCATATTTATTTGAGCGATTTTATAAAGCTGATAAAAATAGAACAACGACTGGAACTGGCTTGGGGCTTGCTATCGCCAAATCAATTGTTGAAAAACATGGTGGACTTGTTACTGCTGAGAGCAAACATCGGAAAACTAGTTTTATCGTTAAATTACCACTCAGTTAATCTTTAATAATTCTTAAATTTTTCTTTCCTCATGGTTTATATTCATTCAGTAGAATATAAATTACGGAGGGTGAACAAATGAAAAAGCATTTTGTCTTAATTGTTGTTGCTTGTATTACAGTCGTTGTGATTTTTGTTTATTTAGCCCAAATAAATAAGGGTAAAATTAATTCTCAAAATAGAGCACAAGTAAAAATTGCCTCACAATTAACTAGTATAGATGATCAAAGAAATACCGTTATAATTAGTGAATTAAATTACAATTAATAAGCTATTAGTAAAAATTTATTGACAAAGTAGAGTGGAAAAGGTAATATGAAAAAACAAGAAATGTCACGATAGTCATAAATGAAGTGATATAATTATATGTAGAAATCTTATCCAGAGTGGTGGAGGGAAATGCCCTGTGAAACCCAGCAACCTAAACAATAGTTCATTTTGTGTTTAAGGTGCTAAATCATGCAGAACAGTTAATTGTTCTGAAAGATGAGAAGGAAGTTAGTCCATTTGAAAAAATGCTGCCTTTCTGCTCATCAGCAGAAAGGCTTTTTGTATACCAGAAATGTAGAAAAGGTGATAGAGATGATAACATTACAGCACGTTGTAAAAGAATATACATCAAGAAATAATAAAGTCCGAGCAGTCGATAATGTCGATTTAGAAATTGAACAAGGAGAAATATTTGGTGTAGTAGGCTATTCAGGCGCTGGAAAAAGTACGTTGATAAGAATGTTCAACGGATTAGAGCTACCAACTGAAGGTTCAGTAGAGGTGGATAACTTACTAATTAGTCAGATCCGTGGTGGAAAACTTCGAAAAGCTCGGCAACAAATTGGAATGATTTTTCAACATTTTAATTTATTATGGTCACGTACTGTTGCTGAAAACATTGCCTTTCCGTTAGAAATTGCTGGCGTACGCGGTGAAAAAAGACGATTTCGCGTTAATGAATTAATTCGGTTAGTTGGACTAGAAGGAAAAGAAAATGCTTATCCAGCTGAACTAAGTGGTGGGCAAAAGCAACGGGTAGGAATTGCTAGAGCGCTTGCTAATAATCCCAAAGTGCTATTATGTGATGAAGCAACCTCCGCACTAGATCCACAAACAACAGATGAAGTTTTAGAACTTTTATTAGATATTAACAAACGCCTCAACCTTACAATCATTGTTATCACCCACGAAATGCATGTTATTCGAAAAATATGTAATCGTGTAGCCGTGATGGAAAACGGAAAAGTTGTTGAACTTGGAGAAGTATTAGATGTTTTCCGTCATCCAAAAGAAAAAGTAACCCAACGCTTTGTTCGTCAAGTAACTGATTCAGATGAAACGGAAGAATTAATTCATCTGCTACTTGAAAACTATGCAGAAGGTGAAATAGTTAAACTGTTATTTATGAGCGAAAATGCAACCCAACCTGTGATTTCTCAAGTTGCGAAAGATAATGATGTTATGCTAAATGTCCTCCATGGTAATTTAACACAAACACAAAACGGCGCTTATGGAACGCTTTATGTACAGATACTAGGTGCGAAAGAAGCGATTAATGCGAGTCTAACACAGCTACGTCAACTTAATGTAGAAACGGAAGTGTTAGAGCGATGACGAAATTACAAGAATTATTCCCAAATGTTGATTTTCAAATGATGTGGGTAGCAACACAAGAAACATTATATATGACACTTACTTCACTATTTGCAGTATTTTTATTAGGAATTGTGTTAGGATTGTTACTATTTTTAACAAATAATAAAAAACATACTGGTGCCCGTATTCTTTACTGGATTACAGCAATACTAGTCAACGTTTTCCGTTCCATTCCGTTTATTATTTTAATTGTCCTGCTTCTCCCAATGACAAAATCGCTAGTTGGTACAGTTATTGGACCGAAAGCCGCTTTACCAGCGTTAATTATCTCGGCTGCTCCTTTTTATGGTCGGATGGTGGAAATTGCTTTTCGTGAAGTAGACAAAGGAGTTATTGAAGCGGCAAAATCAATGGGTGCTAATATGTTCACCATAATTGGAAAAGTGCTTATCCCGGAAGCTTTACCAGCGATAATTTCTGGTATTACAGTTACAGCCATTTCTTTAGTAGGTTTCACAGCGATGGCAGGTGTCATTGGTGCCGGTGGACTTGGAAATACCGCATATCTGGAAGGATTCCAACGCGGGCAACCAGATGTAACAGTTTTAGCAACCATTATTATTTTGATTATAGTCTTTATTTTTCAGTTTATCGGCGACTTTTTAACCAAACGAACCGACAAACGCTAACCTAAGTATATGAAGCAATTTATATAAAAAACGCGGAATCCCCGCAAAAAAGGAGAGATTTTCATGAAAAAGGTTCTTGGATTTATTTTTACATTAAGTTTAATTTTAGTACTTACAGCTTGTGGTAGCTCATCTGATAAAGCATCATCCAGTAAAACAGACGATAAGGAATTGGTAGTAGGTGCTTCAAACACGCCTCATGCTCAAATTTTGGAGCAAGCAAAACCAATTTTGAAAGAAAAAGGAATTAATTTGAAGATTGTAAAGTATACAGATTATGTTATGCCGAATAAAGCACTTGAAGAAGGCGACTTGGATGCCAACTATTTCCAACATAAACCTTACCTTGAACTAGAAGAAAAGGAAAAAGGATATAAATTTGCTGATGTTGGTGCAATCCATATCGAACCAATGGGAATCTACTCCAAAAAAGTAAAAGATATTAAAGATTTAAAAGACGGCGCACAAGTATTACTTTCTAATTCAAAATCAGATTGGCCACGTGTTATTGGTATTTTTGTAGATAATGGGCTATTAACTTTAAAAGATGGTGTTAAAGCGCAAGATGCAACTTTTGATGATATTAAAGATAACCCTAAAAATTTAAAATTCAAATATGATTTTGATCCAGCTTATTTAATGACTGCTTACAATAACGAAGAAGGCGATGTTGTTGCGATTAATTCTAACTTTGTAGTTGATCAAGGCTTAAATCCTTCCAAAGATGCCATTGCGATTGAAAGCAAAGACTCTCCATACGCTAATATTGTTGTTACAACAGAGGAGAATAAAGACGATAAAAATGTTAAAGAATTAGTGACTGTGCTTCACTCTAAAGAAATTCAAGACTATATTACAAAAGAATGGGACGGCGCAGTAGTTCCAGTTGATAAGTAAACAATAAAAAAAATCCTTTTACCAAGTCGGTAAAAGGTTTTTTTTATTGTATGGTACTTCCTAAATAAAGTTTTAAACCATCTGAAATGGCTTTATCAAGTTCTTTTTTAGAAACAATTTCATTTCCTTTTGGCATGGAAGGAACTTTTTCATAGTCTAACATATCAATGGTTGTAGTGAAGTTCATTAAGTGATTTGATGCTTCATCTTTATAATTGGTGTCAATAGTGGCTTTACTAAAACCTTTTTTGCTATCTGGTGTTAAAGTTAATCGGAAATCCAAGCTTTGTGTTTTTGTAGATGTAAGCTTTTTTAATGCAGAACGAATGGATTTTTGTTGCGTTTGCCAAGTAGATTTGGCTTCTTTTTGTGTACTGCTATTAATTTCAGAAATAAGGGTAACGATATTGCCGTCGTCATCAAGGGTTTTCAGTACTTCGTTAATCATATCGCTAATTTCTTTTTTACTTAATTTGAGCACGATATCACCGTTATCTTTTGCGGTGAAGTGTTGATCATCAAGGTTATTTAAATAGCTATAAATTGCAATACCACTTTTTTCTTCAATTTTTTTCAGTTGTTCAGCTTGGCGATCAACGGTTTCTGAATCGATTGTCTGATTAGAAAAGTTTTGAACAGTTTCAAAAAGATTAAGATACTTTGATTCCAATTCTTTATTTTGAGCAAGAACTTCATTGAAAATGGTAGCAGTTGAATCGTTTAGTAAACTGGAGATACTATCAGACGCATCATATATATCTGATACCGGAATATAAGCTTTTCCGTCGTCACTATTTTGAAGTGCATGTAAAGTTAAGTCAATTGGCTTATTACCAGCCCAGTGAACCGAGAAACTACTATAAGAAGAATCAGACTCGCTATTTACGGAAACTTTATATTGAAGATTAGATTTTTTTAGTTGAGTTAAAGTAATATCAGGCCCCAATTGTTTTATGTAATTATCTGATAGGTCGTTAATTTGGAATTTGACATCTGTTGTATATTGTTTGTTTTCAGTAACTTTCTTTAGAGCTGCAGTGAAGTCTGACTTTGGTGAACTACAACCGGATAGTGTAGTTAAAAGCAATACAAAGATGGTCACAGCCATTATTGCTTTCTTCATATTTAAATTCTCCTTCAATATTTAATCGTTTATTACAAATAGGTTATTATGTTGCAAATTTGTTACGTTACAACAATAACACATCTAAATAAGATATACAATCCTTTTTTTACCAGGGGATAATCTGCTTTTTTATTGATATGTAGGGCGCATCTATTTCATTAGTTGCTGTTCTTGAATATTCTCAAATAAAAGGGAAATACTGATAATGCTTGAAAACTGGAAAAAATCGGCTATTAATAGTAGAATGAAGGGGAGAATGCGAAGAGTGCTGGTTTTTATAGTTGTAATCAGATTAGAATTATACTAAACTAGGATTATGCAAATTTTACACTAGGGAGGACTTTTTTTATGGCAACTTTAAAGATTCAAGATTTACATGTTGAAATAGAAGGAAAAGAAATTTTGAAAGGTGTTAATCTTGAAATTTCAACTGGAGAAATCCATGCTATTATGGGACCAAATGGAACAGGGAAATCTACGTTGTCCTCAGCTATTATGGGGCATCCAAAATATGAAGTAACACAAGGTACAATCACACTTGACGGCGAAGATGTTTTAGAAATGGAAGTAGATGAACGCGCTCGTTGTGGACTTTTCTTAGCGATGCAATATCCAAGTGAAATTAGCGGAGTTACAAATGCTGAGTTCATCCGTGCGGCAATCAACAGCCGACGTGAAGAAGGTGACGAAATTCCTGTAATGCAATTTATCCGTAAATTAGATGCCAAAATGGATATTTTAGATATGGACGAAGAAATGGCAGAACGTTACCTAAATGAAGGATTTTCAGGCGGAGAGAAAAAACGTAATGAAATCTTACAACTACTTATGATTGAACCAAAACTAGCAATCTTAGACGAAATTGACTCCGGTCTTGATATTGATGCACTTAAAGTTGTTTCTAAAGGTGTAAATGAAATGCGCGGCGAAGGATTTGGCTGCTTGATTATTACCCATTACCAACGTCTCCTTAATTACATTACTCCAGACTTTGTACATGTAATGATGCAAGGGAAAGTAGTTAAAGAAGGCGGACCAGAGCTTGCTAAACGTTTAGAAGCAGAAGGTTATGACTGGATTAAACAAGAACTTGGTATTGAATTTGAGGAAGAAGAAGCAGTAGACCAACAATAAGGAAGTGAGGTTAAAATCATGACAGAAAATATGACGATTAAAGATGATTTTATCCACGCTTTTTCAAGTAATGCGAATGAACCAGATTGGTTTTTAGATATTCGTCGCACTGCTTTTAAAGCTTATGGGGAACTGGACTTACCTTATGTGGATAAAACAAAGATAACACGCTGGAATTTCACAAAGTTTGAAACATTTATACCTTTTAAAGAAGGCGTAACAAATGAAACTTTACCTGAAAAAGTAGCGAATCTAGTGGATTTAGATAATAAAGAAACAAACTTTTACGTTCAAATGGATGAACGTCCGGCAAGATTACAACTCAGTCAAGAATTAAGCGAACAGGGTGTTATCTTTACCGATATTATTTCGGCTGTTAAAAATCATCCAGAGCTTGTAAAAAAATATTATATGACAGATGCGGTGCAAGTAAGTGAACATAAATTGACTGCTTTCCATGCGGCACTGGTTAATGGTGGTATTTTCTTATATATACCAAAGAATGTGGAAGTAAAATCGCCAATTCAAGCGGTTTTTGTACAAGATAAAGCAGAATCTCCGCTAGTGAACCATGTGTTACTTGTTGCTGATGATAATAGTGCAGTTACTTATGTGGAAAACTATGTAACAGTAGATAATGAACCAAAAGGAATTGTAAGTATTGTTGAAGAAGTTATTGCCGAAAAAAATGCCCGAATTACTTTTGGCGGAGTTGATAATCTAGCGAGCGAGGCAACTACTTATGTAAATCGTCGCGGTCATATCGGCACGGACAGCCAAATTGAATGGGCGCTTGGTCTAATGAATGATGGCGATACAATCAATGAAAACGTAACGAATTTAATGGGTGACGGCTCATCTGCTGATGTGAAGACAGTAACGGTTGGACGTGGAAAACAAACACAAAACGTAACCACTCGTGTAACTCATTATGGTAAGGCGTCGAATGGTACGATTTTATCCCATGGTGTTATGAAAGAAAGAGCAACAACTATCTTTAACGGAATTGGTCATATTAAGCACGGCGCTTCTAAGTCTGATGCACAACAAGAATCACGTGTATTAATGCTTAGCCCAGAAGCACGCGGTGACGCAAATCCAATTCTATTAATAGATGAAAATGACGTTGTTGCAGGACATGCAGCTTCTGTTGGTCGTGTGGATCCATTGCAACTATTCTATTTAATGAGTCGCGGTATTTCACAAAAAGAAGCAGAACGTTTAGTCATTCACGGCTTCTTAGATCCAGTTGTACGTCAACTACCAATCGAAAGTGTTAAATCAATGCTGCGGGAAGTAATTGAAGGGAAAGTGCGCTAAATGATAGATATCCAAAAAATTCGTGCGGACTTTCCAATACTAGCCCAAGAAATAAATGAAAAACCGTTAGCCTATTTAGATAATGCGGCTACTTCACAAAAACCAAAACAAGTTATCCAAGCCTTAACTCACTACTATGAATTTGATAATGCGAATGTACATCGTGGAGTGCATACACTTGCGGCTAGAGCGACAGATGCATTTGAATTAGCACGTGCTAAAGTAGCAAAGTTTATTCAGGCACGGGAAGTAGCAGAAATTATTTTTACAAGAGGAACCACTTCGGCAATTAATTTAGTGGTAGATAGTTACGGAGAGACAAATATCGAAGCTGGCGATGAGATCGTTATTTCTTATTTAGAGCATCATTCCAATTTGATTCCGTGGCAACAACTTGCTAAACGTAAAGGCGCGGTTTTGAAGTATATCGAGCTAGAAGAAGATGGTACCATTTCTATAGAACAAGCAGAAAAAGCAATTAGTGAAAAAACAAAAATAGTTGCTTTGGCGCATGTTTCAAATGTTCTTGGGACAATTACTCCGATAAAAGAAATTGCAGCACTAGCCCATAAAGTCGGTGCAGTAATCCTTGTGGATGGTGCGCAAGCCGTGCCGCATATGGAAGTAAATGTAGTCGATTTAGATGCTGATTTTTATGCTTTTTCTGGTCATAAAATGATGGCTCCTACTGGTATTGGTGTATTGTATGGAAAACGAGAATTACTAGAAAAAATGGAACCGACCGAATTTGGCGGAGAAATGATTGATTTTGTTGAATTATACGATTCCACTTGGAAAGAACTACCTTGGAAATTGGAAGCTGGAACACCAATTATCGGCGGAGCTATTGCGCTTGGTGCAGCGATTGATTACTTGGCAGAGATTGGAATTAGTAATATTCATGCCTACGAACAAGAATTAGTAAGCTATGCAATAGAGCAAATGAGTAAAGTAGAAGGTATCACGATTTACGGTCCAACCGATGCAAGTCTTCGTTGTGGATTAGTGACTTTTAACATAGAAGGAGCTCATCCGCATGATGTTGCAACTATTTTGGATGAGGACGGGGTGGCAATTCGCGCAGGACATCATTGTGCACAACCTTTGATGAAGTGGCTAAATGTATCTTCTACAGCTCGTGCAAGCTTTTATATTTATAATACAAAAGAAGAAATTGATGCGCTTATAGAAGGGCTCAAGTTAACAAAGGAGTATTTTGGATTATGACAAGCCGGAAATTAGATCAGCTATATAGACAAGTCATTATGGATCACTATAAAAATCCGCGTAATAATGGAGAACTCCCAGATAGCGATGTAACCATTGACCTTAATAACCCAACATGTGGCGATCAAATCCATCTTCATTTAAAAATGGACGGAGATAAAATTGTTGCAGCAAAATTCACTGGTAGCGGCTGTTCGATTTCGATGGCCTCTGCTTCGATGATGACGCAAAGTATAATTGGAAAAACCGAGAAAGAAGCACTAAAAATGTCACGTGAGTTTTCAGAGATGGTTCAAGGTCACGATCACGAAACTATTGATGAATACGGTGATGTCGAAGCGCTTGCTGGAGTTGCGAAATTCCCAGCAAGAATCAAGTGCGCAACCCTTTCCTGGAAGGCGATGGAACGAGCAATTTTTGAAAAAGAAGGAACCAAATAAGTAGCGAAAAGGAGGATACGACATGACTGAAATTCCAGAAATTGGCGAATACCAATATGGATTCCATGATAAAGATACCTCTGTGTTCCGTACAGAACGCGGATTAACAGAAAAAGTAGTAAGAGAAATTTCGAATATTAAAGAAGAACCAGAATGGATGCTTGAATTCCGTTTGAAGTCTTTAGAACAATTTTATAAAATGCCAATGCCGACTTGGGGTGGTGACTTATCCGAACTTAAGTTTGAAGACATTACTTACTATGTGAAACCGTCAGAACAAACCGTGCGTTCATGGGATGAGGTTCCGGAAGAAATTAAACGAACTTTTGATAAATTAGGTATTCCAGAAGCGGAACAAAAATATTTGGCTGGTGCCTCTGCTCAGTATGAATCTGAAGTTGTTTATCATAATATGAAGGAAGACTTAGAAGAATTAGGAATAGTCTTTAAAGATACTGATTCAGCTCTAAAAGAAAATGAAGACATCTTTAAAGAATATTTTGCTAAAGTTATCCCACCAACAGATAATAAATTCGCTGCACTAAACTCCGCAGTTTGGTCAGGTGGTTCATTCATCTATGTACCACCAGGCGTTAAAGTGGACACACCGCTTCAGGCATATTTCCGAATTAACTCAGAAAATATGGGGCAATTTGAGCGGACCCTTATTATAGTGGATGAAAATGCAAGTGTGAATTATGTGGAAGGCTGTACAGCACCAGTGTATACAACAAATTCACTTCACTCTGCTGTTGTAGAAATTATTGTAAAACCAGGAGCATATTGTCGATATACAACCATTCAAAACTGGGCAAATAACGTATATAACCTAGTAACAAAACGTACTTTCTGTGAAGAAAATGCTACGATGGAATGGATTGACGGTAATATTGGTTCGAAATTGACAATGAAATACCCAGCAGTACATTTACGTGGGGAAGGTGCACGTGGAACGACCCTTTCTATCGCTATTGCAGGAAAAGGGCAACGTCAAGATGCGGGCGCAAAAATGATGCACTACGCACCAAATACATCTTCCACAATTGTATCAAAATCAATTTCTAAGCAAGGTGGAAACGTAACCTATCGAGGAATTGTACATTTTGGTCGTAATGCAGATGGGGCACGTTCCAATATCGAATGTGACACACTGATTATGGATAATCTTTCAACTTCAGATACAATTCCATATAACGAAATCCTAAATAGTAATATTTCGTTAGAGCATGAAGCAAAAGTTTCCAAAGTATCCGAAGAACAACTTTTCTACCTAATGAGCCGTGGTTTAAGTGAAGAAGAAGCAACCGAAATGATTGTTATGGGCTTCATTGAACCATTTACAAAAGAATTACCAATGGAATACGCTGTCGAAATGAACCGTTTGATTAAGTTCGAAATGGAAGGTTCGATTGGTTAATATTTAATAGGTCTCGCAAAGTGTTGATATAACAATACTTTGCGAGTTTTTGATTTTATATATATTGAGTGAATGCCATTTTGAATGTTATCCTAGAAATTGACATAATTGGCAAAACGTTCACCAGCCTCTTTCATTTTATTGATGCAGATACCAATTTCAAAGAGTAGGCGGTCAAAAGTATAATGAAAACCATGTAACGTGATTTTAGGTAATTCATATTTCCCTAGATATAGTACAACCAGTCATTGGGGCTTCTGGTTAAGATAATGCATTGAATTTATTGGTGGTAAACAAGTATTGTGTTTTTTCCTGGGTTTATTCGCGATAGTTTAAGTCTATTTGTCGTTTTTTGGTCTAACATATTTATTCGCCGAGAGGTTTTTGTTTTTTGAACAATAATTTGATATTATTTAAATGTAGTGATTTTCATTCACTTCCCCCCCAATTTATTAACAGTAGTGGTATTTGCAAGTAATAATTTAATCTGAGCTGTGTGCTATAGTTTTCTCAGAAATACTATCAATGTTTTAAGTTATTGTATAACAATTTAATTATAGTTTAGTCTAATTATATAATATACTGGTTTGTGGAATTACTTATACTTCAGATGAAAAAATTTTAGAGTCTCATTTGTCAAAATTCAATTTGCTATTATCAGTGTAAAGAAAATATCTACGTGCTATAATAATATTAACAAATTGTTTGAGTGGTAGGTGAATTTTTGATGCTTTGGAATATATTAAAGTCCCCAAAAAACCAGTCCATATTTTTGAGTCACAATTCTATAGATAGGCAATATGGGAATGTTTTAAGGGGATTAATGGTTTCTATCGGGATTCTTAATTCGGATATAGTTTATACTTCTCATGAGAAAAATAAGATTCCGATAGGAGAGAATATCTATAATTATTTAGGACGTAGGATTGAAAGAAGTAACATTATTTTATTTTTACTTTCAGAAGATTATTTCAAAAGTGTGGTTTGTCTTAACGAGATGGGGGCTTCTTGGGTAACAAAAAATGATTATTATATGTTTTTTGTTCCGGGATTTGATAAAAGATCAAAAGAGTTTATGGACTGTTGTATAAATCAAACCAAGATGGGAATAGTTTTAAACGGAGATAATAATTGTAAACAAGGACTGCGAGAGTTTGTCACGGAACTATCTTTGAAGATGAAATTGGATGTACCGGCTGATATTTTGTATGATGAAGTTGAAAAAAGTTGTGATTTATTGAGAAAATTGAAGCCCTCAAGTTCTGTTTATGCAGCCTCTATAACAGATATTATCAAATATACAGATTACATTTTTTGTAAGATTGATATTTTAATTCCAACTGGTGAACGGTTTCATGAAGAAGAAAGCCATTGGTTGCAATTATATTATAAATTCATTCCTATTGCTCAAGATATAAATATTGGAGCACGAGTGAAATTTAAAGTGAAATCAGTAACAGACTTTGAAACACAGAAGTATGGAAATCATAATTTTAGAAATATTTATGTTTATCCAGATTTTATCAATTTAATTTAAAGGGAGAGATACAAAGATGCCTTATTTAAAAAATTACAAATTACTAATTAGCCATTCTTGGAATTATACATATCATTATGACACAATCAAAAAGTGGCTTGATTCTAGCTCGTTATTCAGGTGGGCTAATCATTCTATATCGGCAAATAATCCATATGATTCTTCAACTGATAAAGAATTAAAAGAGAAGCTTACTCGTCAAATTAGTGGTTGTAGTGTGATTATAGTAGTTGCTGGAATGTATAGTAATTATAGTAAATGGATTGACTATGAGATTGATGAAGCTGTGAGGATGAATAAACCTATAATTGGTTTGAAACCTTGGGGAAGTGAACGTACACCTTTGAAAATCACAAATAATGCTACTGTTTTAGTTAATTGGAGCTCATCAGGGTTGTTAAATGCTGTTAGAAGTTATGCTAAACAATAGTAAGGGGGATAGAAATGAAATCAAAAGTATGCTTTGTTGCTATGGGATTTGGTAAAAAAATGGATTATCAAAATTCAAGAGAAATTGATTTAGATAGAATATACACGAAAGTTATAAAGCCATTATTTGAAGAAGAAATAGCAGGATATAAGCTAATTAGGGCAGATGAAATAACAGGCTCTTCTATTATAGATGTTAGCATGTATGCTCTTTTATTAAATGCAGATTTAGTTATTGCTGACTTGACTACTCTGAATCCAAATGCCATTTATGAATTAGGCGTACGACATGCAGTTAGACCTTTTTCGACAATTGTGATGGTTCAAAGTGATAATAAAATCCCCTTTGATTTAGAACATTCTCGATATCTCACATACGAAGAAATAGGGGAAGAACTGGATGAGCATGAGGCTAATAAAATAAAAAATAGTCTCAAAGATTTTATACAATCAAGTGAAGGTAGTATAGTGGACAGCCCATTGTATACATATTTGCCAAATACAGAACCTCCCAAAATTAGTGATGAAGAGTATAATAAATTTATTCAAGAAGCGGAAGAAAGTAACGACACTATAATGAAACTGTTAAGTGAAGCAACACACCTTATGAAAGCAGATAGATTTGTGGAAGCAACGATAAAATGGAAAAGGTTAAAACAGGTGCTCCCCAATAATGAATATGTAGTTCAACAATTAGCTTTATCAGTATATAAGTCAAAAGTACCAAATGAAACAAAGGCTCTGGAAAATGGATTGGATGTTATTAAAGAGTTAAATCCAAAAAAATCATTAGACTTGGAAACTTTAGGTATAACAGGAGCAATATACAAAAACCTATACAGACTAAATCGGAACTTTGCTTACTTGGATGATGCGATAGAATATTATAAGAAAGGATTTATCATTAAACAAGACTATTATAATGGAGAGAATTATGCAAATTGTTTAGCACTAAAAACAGAAAAAAAAGACATCACAGAGGAAACAAGAACGTATCTACATTATGAAAGCAAAAAAGTATACTCAGAAGTTATTTCTATAATAGAATCAAGTTTGCTTGAAGGTGAAGAAAATTACTGGATGTATGCAACTCTTTCAACGGCGTATTTTTATTTGAATAATCAAGAAAAATATATTGAACATCAAAAAAATTTTTATAACCAGGTGGAAGCTGGATGGGAAAAGCAGACCTATAGAAAAACAATAGAAGAGCTAGAGAAATTAAAAAAGACACTAAAAACCTAAACTTTAAATGGCACTGACACGGAAAAGTGAGAATTGAATAAAAACACTTTTATTAGGCTGTTTGTTTTCTGAAATTAACGAGAGACTGGTAGCCTAATTTTTGCTGAGTTCTTTTTTCATTATAATATTTAATTAATCTTTTACGATTTGGATTACAATAGATTTAACGTATTAATACGCTTTATTGAGGTAGAATGTTTCAAATTTTAGCGAGGAATGGAAACATTCTATGGGAGCGTTATCTGTGGGTGTCTCTTTTCGGGACATACTACGGATAACGTTTTTCTTTTTGACTTTCACTTGGCATTGCCAACTGTGCTTTTGAATAATACGTTGAACTTGATTGATACCAATAGTTTCTTCTTGCTTCATTAGTGCAGCAATCTTTCGATACCCATACGTATAATGATAGGTTTTACACAGTATCCCACTTTGTTTTTCACGGTGGTTCGTGTAAAATCTTCCTTTTTCCAGCATTAATAGGTGGATATAGGAACTTGTAATGCTTGGCAGTTTTTTTGTCTAGATAGGTTCCTTTTAGATTTTCTACTAAGGAAACAAAATAAGAGGGATTCACTTCCTTGCCAATATTATGTGCTTTTTTAAGATTTTCAGTTCCACTTCTTTTTGTCGAAGAGCTATTTTTAATTGCGCTATTTTTGGTAATTCAACAACACTATTTTGATATTTATATTGTTTCCCTATACCTTGATGAAATTGATGGATTTCTTCATTTCGATATCAGTGTCACCTAGGATTATTTATATTTAAAGTGTCCATAATTTTTTGTTTTATCAGTTAGCTTCATTTGGCTTGCTTCTTCTTTTATTTCTATTGGATACATAACTCTTGTACTCACAAAAAACACCTTCGTTAGTTTCATTTTACATGAATTCAAAGAAGGTGTTTTTATTCTCATTTTTAGCGGCAGTGTTCTATCGTTTCTCGATTTTGTCAAGAGTTAAAGTTGAAATAAAAATTTGGAATATGTAGAAATGCTACATTTAAAGCTATTTTATAACATAAAAAAACTCCAGTATAAGTTTTTTGTGTCTAAAATGTGTCTAAAACGCTTATCCTTTGTGACGAATGTTTGTACGAAATCGCTCGTGGGGTGATTTTTTTATCTCATATTAATTTTAGAGTCTATACAGTAGACACCTTTCCTAGTAATATAAATCTGCAACAGCATTTTACAGTTGTTTTACAACAAGAAAATTACCAAAGGAGAGAGTTTTTAATGATAAAGACAAACAGAGCACGAAGATATTTATTATCGCTAATGACAGTTTTTCTGATATTAG
This sequence comes from Listeria immobilis, assembly GCF_014322845.1. Lineage (NCBI taxonomy): Bacteria > Bacillati > Bacillota > Bacilli > Caryophanales > Listeriaceae > Listeria > Listeria immobilis. The sequence continues at coordinate 33,201 of NZ_JAASUA010000013.1, forward strand.
GTCAACTGAATTTAGTGGCGCTTAACGTGTTTGCCGAGGATGTTAGTGGGGATGAGCTAACATATGACGTTCAGTCAACTCTTGCAGAAGATAAAAAGTCTGCCGAATTAAGTATCAAAGTTACACCAACCAATGAACAGGTGAAAATCCTAAGCATTAAAACACCTGATAACAAAGAAACAGAGGGCCAAGAAGCTACCTACAAAGCGGAAAAAAATGGCAATACTGACTTCCTTGTTACCTATCAAAATGAAAGTGCAGAGGAACCAGAAACAAAAACGTATACAGCTTCTTATGAAGTAAGTGGGATTATTTCTGAAGAGGAAACAAATATAGAAACAGAAACACCTGCAAGTCAAACAGAAGAAAATAACCAAGTCTCTACAGAAACAAAAAGCACAACAGACACAAAGAGAACTATGTTAAAGTCAGGACAAACGACTATTGCACTAAGCATACCAGATTATAATCAAACTGCTTGGAGTAATGGTGATATTAAAGAGGTTACAGCAACTGTAGAATTTAGTGATAATACTTCTACTGGTAAGAAAGTGAATTTTACTTTGCCAGACGGAATGCGTTTTGTTTCCGTTCCTGTACCAAGTGATTTCCAAGCTAGTACTGGTGTTGATTCCAATATTTTCAGTTATTTAGGCGCTAGTGATCCACTTGGAAAAGCAATCACTTCGATGAAAGTTCCAGATAGAGAAGTAAATTATAATAAAGCAACTTTTGGGACAGTTAGCTATGATCTAAGCCCAGGAACAGAAAAAGCAAGTTTTACCTTCTCTGTTCGAGTAGATGCAGCAAAATATTATGGAGCTGCAGACTTAGCTAATCCAATAAAAGCAGAAGTATTTGTTGGTGGAGCGACTACGCCAGTTGATTCTGCTGAACAAGCGGTTCATGCAGAAGGAAACCTAGTATTAGGTTATGCAAACCAAACCCATGTAAAAACAATGTTCCGTAATTGGTTTGTTAATCAAGGGTTAACAGAAGTTCTTGCCAGCACTGACACTACCAATTCCTATAACTATACAAAAACTTATTCGGTTGTAAACGGAAGTAACCAATTAGATGGTCGTGGAGCAATGAATTATCTTGCTAAAAATGTCAAAATGACCCTCTATTATCCAGAAGGTATGGAATTTGCTGACGTTGTGAATCATAATGGTAGTGGATTAAAAAGTACTTCTAATCTAACCATTACCAATTATCCAACTGAACATAAAGTGGAAATAGATTATAAGCAAGAAGAGTATAATGCGCCTATGGCATTTGCGGTTAAATATAAAGTGCCAAAAGGAACAGCTCTAGGGACTTATAGCGCAACAGAAGTGCCACATGCGACTATTACAACGTATGACGGAAAAGTATTTGAAACAGATGCTTTAACTGGTAATACTACTAACTTAACAACAGTTACATCACTAGACACTTGTAACGTAGTCGATGATACAGATATTTTAAACAAAATGAATTTATTTACAGCGAATGGTCTTATCAACCCAGATAATGAAACATGGGGAGGAAGTATCCAAATTGATAATAAAAGATCAGCTGGTGTAAAGACAAATCAAATGTATCAAATTGAATTCGACCCTAATTGGGAAGCATACATGGTCAATATACCTTTTGATAGTTCTATTTCGGGAAATAAAATAACTAATGTGGAGTATAAAACAAATTTAAACTCCACATATCGAACTTTTGCTGGAGCATTGATTAAAAATAACGATAGAATGTATCGATTAGATGCTAAAGCAGTTGGGCTTCAAGAAGGTGAGTATTTTACAGAAGTGAAAGCGAATGTAGGAGACTTTTCTGTTGGATATCAAAATACAGAAGCTTCTGCTACGTATCGTTGGAATTCCAAAGCTTCATATGGAAAAGTAAAACCAGGTATTACATCAGTTCAATTCAAGGGGTCTATATGGGCTGCCGATGATGAAGCAAATACGAAAACTACTGCTATTTCAACCGATAGAGTTCATGACTCCATTACTACTGCGGCAAATGGAGCTGCAACCTTTTACAATAAAGCTGGTGCAGTTACCAAAACAGCACGAGCAGGAGAAACTATTAATACGAAAGCAACATTAGCTTTATTTGATTATCCTTATGGAACAAGAACAGTAATTAATAACCCAGAAGTTTATCTACATGCTTTATCCGGAACAAAAATCCTACCATCTTCCATTAAACTAACAAACCAAGATGGTCAAGATGTTAATTTCACTATCGAACAAGAAACAGCAAACAATGGCGATAAAGTATATGTATTAAAAACAACGGATGTTACTGTTGGTGTATATACTGGTTATCCAACAAAAAATCAATATCTAAATCTTAGCTACGACACAACATTTGATGTCACACTAGATAAAAGTATCAACATGGACGCACAAAGCGTAATTGCTTGGGGTGGATCTGATATTACTTCTGCAATCGTTCAAAATAATTTCGACGATGCAGGATTAGACGTGAATAAAAATGGAACAGAAAATGAGAAATTACTTTCTGTTAACAGTAGTACATTAAGTATTCCAAAACAAGATACCGTTACAGTAGAAACATTCTTAAGTGTTGCTGGTGAAGGTGCAAAAGATGCATATGTAGAAGGAGAAGATAGCACGGTTTCTTACTTCACACCAGGAACGGACGCTGATTATACTGTTAAAATTACTAATACCTCAAGTGGTGAAGCAAGTACCTTTGAGCTATATATCCCGATTCCAAAAACAGGGCAAAACTTTGGAGAAAAATTCCAAAGCGCACCTTTTAAATGGGATATGAAACTAAGTGGTGCATTGCCAGCTACTGCAGAACAACAAGAACAATTTGAAGTAAGTTATGCGACAGAAGCAACTGAAACGAACTATGACTCTACTGGTATTTATACAGATACAGTTGCAGACTACGAAAAAGTTAATATGGTCCGCATTAAAGTTAAAACAAAAATCAATGCAGGTGAAACACAAACATTTAAAGTACCCCTTAAAGTAGATGAAACGTTTGACACTGCAACTACAGGCAATAAAATTGGGGAACGTGATATTTACAACCCTTACTATCGTGTTGTTACCAATACATTCTCTGGATCATTATCAGGAACTAGAGTAGGTGCTGAACTCGTGATTGGGGAAGTATCAGGAACTTTATTTAATGATAAAGATGCCAATGGACTTTATGAAAAAGCAAAAGGTGACGAAGTATTAGCGAACGAAACAGTAGAGCTTTATAAATGGGATAGTACTACTTCCACTTATATTCCTGCTACAAAAGATGGAAACAATATAACAGCTATTACAGATGCCAATGGTTCTTATAGTTTTGATTATAACGATAACGTAGGCTATGGTGATTATGCTGTGAAATTCCCAGAAAAAGATGGGTATCAATTCACGCTACAAAATATAGGAAGAGATAGTTCACTTAATAGTAATGTTCCATTCATGGGAGCAGATAAAGGCTGGGTGAAACAAATTGACCCAACTTTACCAGATTCTCAGTTTATGAATGCAGGCTACATCGCATATGAGCCTACAAAAGACTTAAAAGTGAATTTAAATGAAAAACGTGTACAAACAGGGCAAAGCTTAGGAATTACTTTACCAAAAGTTGCCTCAACAAGTGGAGACGCAGCAGAAGATACAATTGAGCCAGCTTTCTTCCAAAATATTCAAGCAAGCACAAATGGTTATAAATGGACAAGCGCAAATACAGCTATAGCTACAGTCCAAACATTAACTGATGGTTCTGCCGCAGTTGTTGGTGTTTCTACAAACAATAAAACAATTGCCGCAACTGATTTAACACTACAAATTGAAGATGTTTTTGGAACACAAAAAAGCTCCACTGCACCAGTATATGTTACCTCAGCAGATGGAACTATTGTTCAAAAAGATGGCTTCATTATAGGTGCAACTGATTTTTCTCTGTCCTATAAAGAGGCGGTTGCTTTAACTAATGCACAAGGGCTAGATCTTGCTAAAACAGCGGCATTTGAAGAAGTGAAAAGTGGCGTAAATTCTAGCGCTCAAGATAGTCTTAGCTTAGTACAAGTAAACCAAACACAACTAAATGCAATTAAAAATGGCTCCAATCTTGGTGGGACCTATCCACTCACTTATACTGTAACTAAAGATGGTAAAACAGCTGAAGTAACTATTCAAGTGACAGTCGCACAAGATTTAACAGAAGTAAATGCCCATGATTCTACACTTTATGTTGGAGATACATGGACAGCAGCGGATAATTTTGATAGTGCACTAAATAAAGACGGAAACACAGTGCCATTTGCCGATGTAACAGTATCAGGTACTGTAAATACAAGTGTGGCAGGAACATATCCAGTCACTTACACGTATAATGGTGTTTCCAAAATAATTAATGTTACTGTTAAAGATAAATTAACTGCAGTGAATGCCCATGATTCATCCATCTATACAGGAGATACATGGACAGCAGCAGATAACTTTGATAGTGCGCTTGATAAAGATGGAAATCCAGTAACATTTGCGGATGTAACTGTGACAGGAACAGTAAATACAACTCAAGCTGGTACCAACACAATCACTTATACGTATGATGGTGTTTCTACTACAGTTACTGTAACTGTAAAAGAAGACAAAGAAGGTATTAGCGCCCATGATTCTACAATTTATGTAGGAGATACATGGACAGCAGCAGACAACTTTGATAGTGCTTTTGACAAAGATGGTAATAATGTAGCACTTGCAGATGTGACTGTAACAGAAAATCCAACTGTCGATACTACTAAAGCTGGTGCTTATGAAGTAACTTACAAGTACGGTAAAATCACTAAAAAGATTACATTAACGGTTAAAGAAATCCAAACAGCTGTGAATGCCCATGACTCTGCAATTTATACAGGAGAAACATGGACAGCGGCAGATAACTTTGATAGTGCGCTTGATAAAGACGGTAATGCTCTTGCCTTTACAGATGTAACAGTAACTGGCACAGTAGATACCGATAGAGCTGGAACGTATCCAATCATTTACACATATGATGGCGTTTCGACTACTATTAATGTGACGGTTAAAGCACGATTAACTGCCATGAATGCGCATGATTCCAATCTTTATGTTGGAGACACATGGAAAGCAAGCGACAATTTTGATAGTGCGCTAAATAAAGAAGGAAATGCAGTACCATTCGCTGATGTAACAGTATCAGGTACTGTAAATACAAGTGTAGCAGGAACATATCCAATCACTTACACGTACGATGGCGTTTCCAAAATAATTAATGTTACTGTTAAAGATAAGAAACTTGCAGTGAATGCCCATGATTCATCCATCTACACAGGAGATACATGGACAGCAGCAGATAACTTTGATAGTGCGCTTGATAAAGATGGAAATCCAGTAACATTTGCGGATGTAACTGTGACAGGAACAGTAAATACAACTCAAGCTGGTACCAACACAATCACTTATACGTATGATGGTGTTTCTACTACAATTACTGTAACTGTAAAAGAAGACAAAGAAGGTATTAGCGCCCATGACTCTACAATTTATGTAGGAGATGCATGGACAGCAGCAGATAACTTTGATAGTGCTTTTGACAAAGATGGTAATAATGTAGCACTTACAGATGTGACTGTAACAGAAAATCCAACTGTCGATACTACTAAAGCTGGTGCTTATGAAGTAACTTACAAGTACGGTAAAATCACTAAAAAGATTACATTAACGGTTAAAGAAATCCAAACAGCCGTAAATGCCCATGACTCTGTAATTTATACAGGAGATGCATGGAGTGGAAAAGATAACTTTGATAGTGCGCTTGATAAAGACGGTAATGCACTTGCCTTTACAGATGTAACGGTAACTGACACAGTAGATACCGATGAAGCTGGAACGTATCCGATCACTTACACGTATGATGGCGTTTCGACCACTATTAATGTGACAGTTAAAGCACGATTAACCGCTGTGAATGCGCATGATATACTTGTTTATTCCGGCGACACATGGAATGCTAAAGACAATTTCGATAATGCGTTAGATAAAGATGGTAATGCAGTAGACTTTAAAGACCTTACTGTTACTGAAACACCTACTGTAGATCTTAGTACTCCAGGCGTGTACCAAGTAACTTACAGCTATGATGGCGTTTCTACAACAATCAATCTTACTGTAGCACCACGACAAACAAGCGTAGAAGCACATGATACAACGATTTATACAGGTGACAAGTGGAGCGCTAAAGATAATTTCGATAAAGCACTTGATAAAAAAGGCGACAATGTTGCTTTCGAGGATGTTACTGTGACAGGACAAGTAGACACAGAAACAGCTGGAACATACGAAATTAGCTATATCTATGATGGCGTTAAAGTAGTGTCTCATGTAACTGTTTTACAAAATCAAGCACAAATTACAGTACAAGATAGCGTCATCGAAAAAGGCGGAAAATGGAATGCAGAAGATAATTTCATTAATGCGACTAACCGAGACGGTGTGAAGATTCCTTTCTCTAAAGTACAAACAAGCGGTACTGTAAATATGAACAAAGTAGGCACTTATCAAATCGTCTACACATATGATCCAAACGAAGGAACAGCAGATGCTGGAAAAGAACTACTTTCCGTAACAGCTACTATTCAAGTAGAGGATACAAAAGTCGCGGATCCAGCAACACCAAGTAAACCATCCGTGAAAAACAAGAACACGAAATTAACAGTAGCGGATAACACAAAACACACAGCAACCTATCTAGAAGCAAAACCATTACCAAAAACTGGAGATCAAACAAGTCCATGGATAATTTGGACTGGAATTAGCTTACTAGCACTAGGGCTACTCTTATGGGTGGTAACAACAAGAAGAAGAAGTCACTCATAAGTAAATAGCGTTAAAACTAGAAAGGTAGGATATGTAGTAACATTGACATACCCTGCCTTTTTTAGGATTAAAGAAATATTAATAGAGAAAAAATATTTGATGAATGAAAGAAACTAACATTTCAATTGTGGAACTATTATTTAATTAACAAAACTGTATTGGAATGAAAAGCGAAGGGATGTAAAACATGGATTTTTTAGAATTCCATCAATTTGTTAAACAAGATTTATTGATTTATTCTTGGATTACCAAGAATTTTTATCTCCCGCAACATCATTTAGCAGCAGGAAAATCCTTGAAGATGGAACAAGGAAACGTAATCGTGATGTGGGAAGGATTAGTATTACAAGAAGGTTTAATTAAGCCAACAGATGTTTATCGTGTTTTTGCGGATCAACGAATCATCTATACAACAGAAAACAGTTTATCAATACATGCATTAGAAGCAATGACCTATAGTATTATTGATGCAAATGAATTATTTGAAAAATTAGAAGTACAACAATTGTTAGCTAATTTCTTTTTACAAATGGCGGAGGATGTTGAGGAAGAGCTAGAATGGAAGAGAAAATTACTTTTAGGACATCCGGAAGAACGTATCTATATGGTTTTAGTGCGTATTATTGAACGCTATCAGCTTGATCCAGCAGCGAATCCAGTATTTCCGCGATGGTTAAAAATATATGTTCTTGCAAAATTAGCCAAATGTTCCATAACAAAAGCATCCAATATTATGAATGATCTCTCTAAAATGGGAATCATCAATATTAAAGGAACACCTTGGTTATTGGAGCAACCCTTTAAAGTGGAGCTGTCAAGAAAAAGTGAATGTAAAGTAGAGAGAATCTAAGAATATTTCTTTTCAAATTTGATTGAAAAAAACTGTAAAAAAGAGTGCATCTGTTTTGTATTAAGTCTAGTTGCATTTAAATATTTCTAATAGAGCTTGTTCAGGATTGCCAAAATTGGCATCATGGATAAGCTCTTTTTTTATGTTTTGTAGAAAGATTTCATAAGTTAGGAGATATTTTTTACGGTTTAAAGTAACTAGTTTTACTATTTGCTAAACTTTAATAAGGAGCATTCTAGGATTTCACTTTTAGCGTAAATTAGTATTGTTTTGGTACATTTTATTTTTGGAAAAGCTCGTTTAATTTGGGGAAAAAGGCTATTTTTACTAAAATTTCAAGGCGGTTTTTAGAAAAATATTCATAGTTAGTGATCCTGTTTTTGCGAAAATGAAATATTGAAAACCTAACTGAGAGTAAGAGTGGGACGGGTTATTCTTAATATTTATTTATCCATAGATTACAGGTAGTATTCATTTTTATGGCAATTTTTTGAACAAAAAAAAGCAAATGCTTAATTAAATGGAAAAATCATTTTAAACGCATGTACAGTGGTTTATTCCATATGTAATAATTGCATCGAGCGTATACGATCAAAAGAAAAGAGTAAATATCAAATTAGTAGGGAAGCAAAAATCGATTAAAGAGGAGGAAAAAATGAAAAAATCAGTGAAAATACTAATGGTTTGTCTCTTAATTGCATTTGGGTGCCTTCCAGTAGTAAATGTTCGAGCAGCTGAAACAGATATAGTTAACATTCCGGATCAAAACCTTAATGAGGGACTGAAAATAACATTAAGTAAGGGTACTGCGGAAATATTAACAGAGAGAGATTTAGCTCAGCTTGGTGCTGTTGCAATTGATTATACAAATCCAGCAGCTGCAGTTGTTCCCGGACGGGTGTCAGATCTAACAGGCTTAGAATATGCAGTTAATATGTATAAAATTCACTTTTCAAATAGTGATGTAAAGAAAATAACACCTATTACAGATTTACCAAACTTAAAAACAATTATAGCTGTTTCTACTTTACTTGAAAATTTGGAAGGGATTCAAAACCTTCCAGCGCTTGAAGAATTACAGCTTGGTGGTGATTATATTCAGGACTTCTCCCCGTTATTAGGAGCTGAAAAATTAACCTATTTTAGTTATAATTCTTATCGATGGATTTCAAGCGATTATTCAGCAATAAGTGATATTTCTATTTTAGCTCAAATGCAAAACTTAGAACGGCTAGATTTAACTTGGAACGAAGTAGAGGACCTTTCCCCTTTAAATGGAAATAATTCTATTCAAAATTTAAATCTGACTCATAATAAAGTGCAGAGTCTTAGCCCATTAACCAACATGGATAAGTTAACTATTTTATATTTAGATCAAAATGCTCTAAGTTCATTAAACGAAATAAAATCGTTAGAGGGAATGAAGATTGTTTATGCAGACTCTAATCATATTGTTGATGTTTCAGAACTTAAGCCGTTATTTGAGAAAATGGTAAAAGGTAACGATGACTATAAAGAATTGCAAATCAAAAATCAAACCATTACACTACCAACCATAAGTGTTAGACAAGGCGAAACAGCAACTTCTAATAACCCAACAAAAGGGCTTGATGGGGAAATAATGCCGATTCAAACTGCTTCTAGTAGCGGTCAAATTTCAGCCGATTCTAAAAATGTTTCTTGGAGTAATCTTACTCAAGACACAAATGCTACCTATAAAATTGCAACCTCAGCAACCTCAGAATCAGGAGTTGATTTTAATTATTCACTTACAGTAACACAACCGATCAAAGTTTTATCTAGCACGGAAAGCCAAGTGAATATTAAGTATGTAGATGAGGAAGGAAATAACGTAGCTTCAGGAGAAACATTGAGTGGAACTATAGGAGATAATTATACTACTACTGCAAAAGCAATCACAGGTTGGACATTAAAAGAAACACCGGCTAACGCAACAGGCACTTTTACTAACACGACGCAAACCGTAACCTACGTATACGAAAAAGATCAAGTAGTTGGTCAAGATGTAACTGTGCAATATCAAGACATAGAAGGCAATGAACTAGCATCTACCGAGACTTTAAGCGGTAATGTAGGCGATACCTATAGCGCAACAGAAAAAGCAATCACAGGCTGGACATTAAAAGAAACACCGGCTAACGCAACAGGCACCTTTACTAACGCGGCGCAAACCGTAACCTATGTATACGAAAAAGATCAAGTAGTTGGTCAAGATGTAACTGTGCAATATCAAGACATAGAAGGCAATGAACTGGCATCTACCGAGACTTTAAGCGGTAATGTAGGCGATACCTATAGCACAACAGAAAAAGCAATCACAGGCTGGACATTAAAAGAAAGACCGGCTAACGCAACAGGAACTTTCACTAATGTGGCGCAAACCGTAACTTATGTCTATGAGGAAAATGGTAGTAAAAGCATGCCAACTCCATTACCATTGCCACAAATTCCAATAGACCCTGGTAGCGATAATCCGGAAACTAACAACCTGCCAAATGAAAGAATACAGATTAAGCCACAAGAAGATATAAAAATATCAAGTTCAACAAAAACAAAAACAAAACCAACAATCAAGTTACCTAAAACTGGAGATGATACTCTAGAAAATGCTATGTTAGTTAGTTTTGGTCTATTTTTAATTGGAATATCAGCTAAATTTATACGTAGATTTAGAAGGGAGAATTAACATTATCGCCGTTTCCATATAATTAATAAGCATATCGACATACTAAGAAAGAAACAACGATGTAAATCAGCAATAAGATATGTAAAAAGGAGAAAGTGAATTTCGCTTTCTCCTTTTATTTGTATTAAAATTGTTTGAAAATAGTTGCTAAACTTATCTAAGTGAGAACCAAAATAAAAGATTCTCACTTGGTTTTACGTTATAATGAACATAAATAAACATTGAAAATAGAGAGGGTGGTAAGCGGTGATTACAATAGGATTAACTGGGTGGAGTGATCATGATTCTTTGCTACAAACGAAAAAATTAACTTTAGCTGACTATGCAGCACATTTTCCTGTGGTGGAAGTAGATACGAGTTTTTATGCCATTCCTTCTCCAAGAACTACAGCGAATTGGGTAGCACAGACACCAGAAGAATTTCAATTTGTAATGAAAGCTTTTTCAGCCATGACCAAACATAAAGAATGGTCACAGTATTTTGATAGTGAAAACGCCATGTATACTGCTTTTATGGATATGATTGCACCAATAAGTGAAACGGGGAAATTAAAAGCAATATTATTCCAATTTCCGCCGTATTTTAACTGTACAAAAGAAAATGTTTCTTATTTAAAATATATTGCTGAAAAAATGGGTGATTTGCCAGTTGCGATTGAGTTCAGAAATAATTCATGGTACACCGAGCAAAATACCGAAAAAACATTAGAATTACTTAAAGAGCTGGGGTTAGTTCATACAGTTGTTGACGAACCGCAAGTTGGATCAGGAAGTGTTCCAATTGTTCTGCGAGAAACAAATAAAGAAATGACAGTGGTAAGATTGCATGGTCGGAATCAATATGGCTGGATGAAGGCAAATAGTCCAGAGTGGCGTGAGGTTAGAACGCTATATCGATATAATGATGAGGAAATAAAGGAATGGGCCAAATATATTGAACATTTGCAAAAGGTATCCAAAGAAGTAGTTGTTATTTTCAATAATAATAGCGGGGGAGATGCAGCAGATAATGCTAAACATTTACAAGCTGCATTGCAAATAGAGTTTCAAGGTCTAGCACCAATGCAAATGGATTTGTTTTCTGAGTAAAATAAAAAACTATCTTTTCAATAGAGAAGATAGTTTTTTGCTTGAGGTTATTAATCAATCATAACTAATCAGCTTATTTCAGTCCAATAATTACAGACTAGCTAAAGAAAAATATTGGTAAAATGTGCATCCTGTTTTTTATGCCTTTATACCAATCAGAAAACTAATAACTAAAATAACCAATACTAATCCTGTAATCCCAACATACAAGTAGTCTTTCTCTTTTAAAAAAGTAAATAGCGAAACAACGACTCGTAAGACAGGGGTCAAAATTAAGCAAAATAGCCCGAACATCATAATGGCATATGGTTTAAGAGAAGCAAGACCGCTGAATATCGCAGTAAGGGATGTTGGATAGGTCTCGCCTGGGTAGCCACTTTCACCAGTAACAAACAGCATTATAAGTCCAAAAATAATAATAATAGCACTTAAAATAACGCCAATTCTTAATAATGCACTGACAATAAGTTCCACGCGATACATCTCTTCGTTTTTTTCTGTCATTTAAATCCACCCCAATCCTTCTAAAATCATTTGGATGGCAACATATAAAATGACAGGAATGAAGATGATTCGGATGACTTTACTTTTCAAACGTTGCATAACACGAGTTCCAAGTGTTGCACCAACTAATACACCAATGGCAACAGGAGCAGCGATAGCAGGTTGAATGTCTCCTTGGAATAGATACACAGTTGCGCTGGCTGCTGCAGTTACCCCCATCATTAAATTACTTGTTGCACTGCTGACTTTAAGTGGCATTTTCATAAAGACGTCCAGGGCCATTACTTTAAAAGCACCGCTACCGATACCGAGTAACCCGCTTGCAATTCCGGCTCCATACATAACGCCAAAACCAGCAGGAACATTAGCGACTTGGTAATCGACTGTTTGCCGTAGAGACTTATCATAATAAGAATCATGTAATTTTAATTTTGTTGCTAATGGATCTGGTTTTACATTTGTCGGGAATTCTGAACCGACTTTTTTAATCATATTGAAGGCAGAATATAGTAATAATAGACCGAATATAATGTATAAAGCAGTTGCTGACAGTAGTCCACTGACAAAAGCACCTGTTATGGCGCCAATAGTTGTGGCAATTTCGAGAAACATACCCACTCGTAAGTTTGTAATTCCATCTTTTATGTAAGCGACCGCGGAACCACTACTCGTTGCAATCACAGAAATAATACTCGCCCCAATGGCATATTGGATGTCAATACCAAAAAGAAGTGTGAGGGCAGGTGTGACAATAATACCACCACCTAGACCAAGCAAAGAGCCAATTACCCCTGCAAAAACAGAGATTAGCAGGATTTCAACCGTTTGCGTAATATCCAAAAAATCACGTCCCTTTAAAAACAATATATTCTATCATAACATAAAAAATGGCACACGAGATTTATATAGCCCCAGCACGTGTAAAAAAAGCAGATTTAAGCTACAATAGTTATAGTAAGGAGTGGGGTGGATTAATGAAACAATTAACTTTATGGCATACCAATGATGTTCATAGTCACTTGGAACATTGGCCACGTATTTTTACCTTCTTAAAAGAGAAGCGAACACTAGCAGAGGAAGAAGGCAAGTCAGCACTTTTTTTTGATATTGGCGACTTCATGGACCGGGTTCATCCGCTTACTGAAGGAACAAATGGTCAAGCAAATACTGACTTACTCAATCAACTACCTTATGATGCAGTGACGTTTGGTAATAATGAAGGAACAACTTTAGCACATGAAGACTTAGAAAATTTGTATAAACATGCGGCTTTTGCGGTTGTTTGCTGTAATTTTTTTGCGGATAAGGCGAGAACAATGCAACCAGACTGGGTGAAGTCGATTGTATATAAAGAAATAAACCAAATAAAAATAGCGATTATTGGTGCCACAGCTCCTTTTAAAGAGTATTATGAAGCAATGGGTTGGGGAATCGAGGAACCAATGAGTGCAATAAAAAAACAAATTGATAGCCTAGAACAAGATACTGACTTGGTTATTATGCTGAGTCATTTAGGTCTACCAACCGACGAACGAATTGCTCTTGAGATTCCCGAAGTTGATATTATTTTAGGCGGACATACACATCATTTACTTGAAAACGGAAAACTGGAAGGAAATGCAATACTCGCTGCCGCTGGAAGATGGGGCGAATATGTTGGTAAAGTCGATATAGCGTTTGATGACAATAATCATATCCTTTCAAAAACCGCAACCACATTTAAAACCGAAGACCTTCCCGCTGTTCCAAATGAGGCAAACGAAATTCAAGCTTTCTTTGAAAAGGGGCGGGAGGAGCTTGCCGAAAAAGTAGTTGCGATTCCTGAAAAGTTAGCGCATAATTGGTTTGATGACTCCGAAATTGCTCATATTTTAAACGATGCTGTTTGTGAGTGGACAGGTGCGGAGACATTCGTGATGAACGCAGGCATTTTTATGACGGATTTTGAGGCTGGAATTGTAACTTCCTTTGATATTCACCAAATGTTACCACACCCACTCAATGCGATTGCACTAACGATGACAGGCGAAGAACTTGAAATTCTTGTAGATGGGATTTACCGAAAAAGAGCAGAACTTCAAGAAATTCCTTTACGTGGGTTTGGCTTTCGAGGCGAGTTTTTTGGGACAATATTAATGGACAGAACTAGCTTTGACCCAGTAAAAAAAATACCTCTTTTTGACAATAAACCAATTGATAAAAACCGGGAATACCGAATAGCGACACATGATACCTTTGTATTCGCTCCGTTTTTCCCAATAATAAAACAAATAAAACGAAAAGAAGTATATACACCAGAGTTACTCCGAGATATTTTAAAATGGAAACTCAAGAAAATGTACGGACAGGAGGAAAACAAGTGACAATTACGATTCAAGATTTAAATTATGAGATTATCACCAATTATCGCGATGCTTTTGATGAGGAAAAATTGAATGAACGATTTAGTGATATCCTTGGACGATATGACTATATAGTAGGTGATTGGGGTTATGATCAACTTAGACTAAAAGGCTTTTTTGATGATGAAAATCGTAAAGCAGCCTATGATAATAAAATTAGTACATTAAAAGAGTATATATACGAATATTGCAATTTTGGTTGTGCTTACTTTGTTATTAAAAAAGTAAAATAGTAAATGAGGTAGTAGGGATTTGAAGAATTATCAAGCTTATTTAATTGATTTAGATGGTACAATGTATCGCGGTGCGGCAGTGATTCCGGAAGCGATTATATTTATTGAAAACTTAAAACGAGCGGGAATTCCATATTTATTTGTGACTAATAACTCAACAAAAACACCAGGACAAGTAGCAGAACATTTAACAGATATGGGGATTCAAGCAAAAAGTGAGGATGTTTTTACAACTTCACAAGCAACCGTTCAATATATGATAGCGCAAAAACGAGAAAAAACGGTTTATGTTATCGGTGAACGTGGAATAAAACAAGAACTAACAGATAATGATTTTGAAATAACTTCTAGTAATCCAGCTTTTGTAGTTGTTGGCCTTGATCGAGAAGTTGATTATGAAAAATTTGCGAAGGCAGCTCTCGCCGTTCGAAGTGGTGCAATGTTTATTTCTACAAATGGTGATGCAGCAATCCCCACAGAACATGGTTTGCTTCCGGGAAATGGTTCGATCACATCGGTTGTTTCCGTGGCGACAGAAACAGCACCCGTTTTTATTGGAAAACCAGAACCGATTATTATGGAACAAGCACTCGCAAAACTTGGTGTAACGAAAGATGAAGCAATAATGGTTGGCGATAACTACGAAACAGATATTTTGGCAGGAATTAATTATGGGATGGACACACTTATTGTTCATACAGGTTTCACTTCAAAAGAAGCATTACTTACTAAAAAAATTCAGCCAACTTATGCAGTGAATAAGCTAACTGATTGGAAAATTAACTAGAAGAGCGGAATTTTTCTGCTCTTTTTTTATCAAAGAAATGGGGGAGAAATTATGGTTTCAATTCAAAAGCTAACAAAAGATAATTTTCATGATACGGCTAAACTTGAAGTACACCCACATCAAAAAACCTTTGTAGCGGAAAATTGGTATTCAATTATTGAAGCAAGTTTTGAAGAAACCTATCATTCGCTTGTTATCTACTCGGAAAATATTCCTGTTGGCTATGCGATGTATGGGATGGATACGGATGACGGTGAATTTTGGCTTGTTCGTTTTATGACAGGTAAAGAGCATCAGGGCAAGGGTTATGGCGGAGAAGCTTTAACGCAAATTATTGAAAAAGTGAAAAATCTTCCTGAGAAGCCGGCACGTTTGCGCTTATCTTTTGAACCAGAAAATACAGTGGCTGAAAAGTTTTATGCAAAATATGGTTTTGAAAAAACGGGAGAAATTATCGACGGAGAAGCAGTTGCAGATTTGTGGTTTAAACGCTAATAGTACGAAAGGCAGCAGATAAGGAGAATGTAGAATGGATATTTTTAATGATTTTTTTGTGATATTTTTAATTGCAGCGACAGCTTTCTTTGTTGCGAGTGAATTTGCGATTGTAGCAATTAGGAAACCAACTGTCTTGCAACTACTTGCGACAAACAATCCTCGAGCGAAATACGTTAAGAAAGTAACCTCCAATATGAACGACTATCTGGCTGCCTGTCAATTAGGAAATACGCTTGCTGCACTTGCGATGGGGTGGATAGGAGAAGCGACCATGCGTGGTTGGCTTGAGCCTTTATTTCTTATGTTACCTCTACCAGAATCATTCGAAAAACCGATTTCTATTTTTGTTTCATTTATTTTAATCACTTTTTTAAATGTGGTTCTTGGGGAACTTGCTCCGAAAACATTTACGATTCAAAGTACAGAGAAAGTAGCTCTATTTATTGCTAGACCACTGGTTTATTGGTATCGTTTAACGTTTCCGCTTAATTGGCTTTTAAATAATTCAGCTAATTTAATTACTCGGATGTTTGGTGTAAAGCAGACAAATGATGTAGATCAAATGACACCAACGGAACTAAAAATTATTTTTGAAGATAGTTATAGACAGGGCTTGCTTAATCAGCAAGAGTTCCGTTATATGAAAAATATTTTTAAACTAGGTGATGTTCCTGCAAAAGAAGTGATGATACCTCGGATGTCGATGATTGCAATTGATCAGACAGCGACAGTGCGAGATTTATTGCAATTAATTTCTCAACATACATACCATATTTTCCCAGTGATGGAAGATGAGGATAAGGATCACATTGTCGGCATGCTTCGAGTCAGTGCTGTAATGGCTGGACTTGGAAAAGATGAAACGATTATTAATAAGCCAATTAAACCTTTTATTATACCTGTTTTGGAAGTGTTTGAAGGAATTGCCTTAGAAGAATTGCTTGTTAGAATGCAACAAGAAAGTGAGCCATTCGCTGTTTTAACGGATGAATACGGTGGAACTGCTGGTATTGTTACGCTTGAGGATGTTACAGAAGTGATTGTCGGTGATATGGAAGAAACAAAAGGACCAAAAGGAATTCGAAAAGTAGCAACAAATCACTTTATTATAGCTGGCTCAGAACCACTTCTTGAAGTAGAGGAAGCGCTTGGTATCCCAATTGACACGCCAGGGGTACACACATTATCAGGTTGGATGTTACTCGAACGATTTGACTTAGAAGCTGGTGATGAGATAGAACATGAAGGATACCGTTTTATTGTTCGTTCTATGAATAAACATTCTATTCGTCAAGTAGAAGTAAAATGGAAAAAAGAAAACCCAGTAAAAACAGAGGAATAGCCCCGTTTTTACTGGGTTTTTGTTTAGTTTACAATATCATCATGATAACTATGCGCAAGACGACTTGCAGCTGCAGCAGCGATTGCACCAACAATATCATCTAAAAATGTATGGACAGCCATTCCGTCATGGGCGTTTAGTTTAGCTAGAATACCAGGTTTTACTTTATCAATATAACCATAATTAGTAAAGCCGATAGAGCCATAAACATTGACGATGGAAAGCGCAAGAATCTCATCAACACCGTATAGTCCTTCATCCGCATCAATGATATTTTGGAGTGGTTGGACAAGTTCGCCTTTTTCTGCCAATACATCTAGCTGTATGCCCGTTAAAACAGCATTTTGAACTTCCCGCTTACGAAGAACATGTTCTACATTTTGACGGCAAATTTCAAGTTCTAATCCAGGATGATATTTTTGTTGTAAAAATAAGACAAGTTCGGCAATATCATCTATTTCTACTCCTCGTTCGATAAGCCAGCTACGAGCTTTGGCTTCTAAGGCACTTTGTTTTTCGACCATTTTGCAACCTCCTTATTTCTTGTATGTATATTGTTATGATAGACGTTTACAGGATGTTCTAAACATAAAGCTACAAAAATAGCGACCGATAAATTAGGTCGCTAAGATGTGCTTGTTAAAAAACCTGCACTACTTCTTTGAAACCGATGATTTTTTCAGCTAAAGTAAGCTCAATTCCCATCTTTAATGTCATATCAGAACTTGGACAAGTCTCGCATGCACCGAGCAACTTGATTTTCACGGTGCCGTCTGGAGTTACTTCTACAAGTTCATAATCGCCGCCATCCCTAATTAGGAAGGGGCGGAATTTTTTTAAGGCTTTATCCACTTCGGCATAACTGATTTCTTCCATAGGAAATAGCTCTCCTTTCGAGCGGAGTTATTATATTTTCTATTATAACAGGATAATGGAAAATGGGAAGGGATTGATTTTGATGAGAGAGGGATTGTGTTGATTGTTTGGGTGTTTGGGTGTGGGAGGATACATGCTCGCTTTGCTTCGAACGGGCTGGTATTAGGTGGGCTAGGTTTTTGGAGTTTTCGAGTACTGGGAGGATTACATGCTCGCTTTGTTCGCATGTATATTTGGCCCGTAACTTGCTTTGCTTCGGACGGGCCGGTATTAGGTGGGTTAGGTTTTTGGAGTTTTCAAGTACTGGGAGGATTACATGCTCGCTTTGTTCGTATGTATATTTGGCCTGTAGCTTGCTTTGCTTCGGGCGGGCCGGTATTAGGTGGGCTATATTTTTTTTGTTTTCGAGTACTGGGAGGATTACATGCTCGCTTTGCTCGCATGCATATTTGGCCCGTAGCTCGCTTTGCTTCGAACGGGCCGGTATTAGGTGGGTTAGGTTTTTGGAGTTTTCGAGTACTGGAGGATTACATGCTCGCTTTGCTCGCATGCATATTTGGCCCGTAACTTGCTTTGCTTCGAACGGGCCAAACAAAAACACGTTCCTAAGGCTCAGAAAGGAACGTGCTCTTTCAACTGGTAAGGTTGAAAGACAATTGGGTTGCGCGCCCAATTGTTAAAGGGAGTGTTACTTATATGTTGACCGTGGAATCACGGGTACAACCGAGCTTGGTTTTTCCTTGATAATACATCACAGCGTTAAAGAAATGCAATGTATTGGAAATATTATAATATATCTAGAAATTTGTGTCAATTCATACCTTTATAAAAATTCATGAAATTTAATAGTTATGCTAAAATGAAACAGCTTAGTCGCTTTTTAGGGTAGGTTTTTGTACAATGATAGTGAGGTGAAGCGTGATGGTAAAGGAAGCAAAGTTATATGTATATGGTTCAACGACTATTTGTGCGAGTTGTGTCGGAGCGCCATCCTCGAAAGAAACAGAGGAATGGCTTCGAGCAGCTATTGGTAGAAAGTTTTCTGGACAGCCGTTTGTAGTTGAGTATGTAGATATTTTTAATCCGCCAAGTGAAACAGAGATTAGGGATATAGCGAATAAAATTGTAGATGAGGACTATATGTATCCAGTTATTGTCGTTGATGGGGACATTATCGCAGAAGGTAATCCGCGGTTAAAAGATATCTATCAAGTTATGACGGATCGTGGGTACTCAGCAACAATGTAGGACTTTTAGGAGGCAAGAAGGAATGAATCCTATTGTGGAATTTTGCGTGAATAATTTAGCTAGTGGGGCAGATGCGGCATTTGCAAAATTAGATGCAGATGATAGTTTAGATGTGATTGAATATGATTGTCTAACTTATTGTGATTTATGTGCAACTAGTTTGTTTGCTTTAGTTGATGGAGAAGTGGTTCGAGGAGAAACGCCGGATGAACTTGTTTCAAATATCTATACATTTTTAGAAGAGAATCCGTTTTAATCATATAGAAAAAGCGATGAGCCGTAAAAATTGGCATCATCGCTTTTTATTAGTTGAAAAAATTGGTGATGGGTGTTTCGCCGCTTTCGATGGTATATGTCTTATAAAAACTGGATTTTTGTGACAAGGCTTCTGTAATAAAAGTGGCTACATCTTCACGTGGTATTGATGTTTTTGGCGTTCCAGAAACTTCCGCGATTTTGCCAGTTCCTGCATCATCAGAAAGTCCAACTGGGCGGACGATTGTATACTCAAGTCGGCTTCTTTTTAGTACTTCATCTGCCTTAGCTTTAGCTTTTAAATAATGAACAAGGGAGTCTGGTCCATTTTCTGGGTTATCTGCTCCATAAGAACTAACAAGAATAAAGCGACGAATTCCTCTTTCTTTTGCGAATTCTATTGCTTTAATTGCGCCATCCTGATCAATTTTGATGGTTTCTTCAGGAGGTGTATGACCGCCAGATCCTGCTGTGAAAATGACTGCTTCTATTTCATCGTACGCGTAAATAAAATCTTTTTTTAAATCTGCAATAATAGGCTTTGCACCAAGTTTTTCAAGTGCTGCTACTTGTTCGGCTTTTCTAACCATTGCTCGCACAAAAAAACCTTTTTCTAAAGCAAGTTTTTTAACCAGATGACGGCCAATCTTACCATTTGCGCCAATTACAAGTACATTCATTGCTAATCTCCTCCTAAAAAATCTCTACAAAGAACTTTTCCCGGTGAGTCAAAAATAAAACCACAAGTTACCTCGTGGCTTTAGGTATTATTCGAATAAAGAAGTGGAATGCATTGGTTGTACACGAGCTTTTGGATCAATAAAGTTCATCGCATTATTTACAGCAGTAGGTGCTTCCCCAAATCCAGTAGCAATCAGTTTTACTTTGCCATCATAAGTGCAAATATCACCAGCACAATAAATACCAGGAACACTCGTCTCCATTTTGGAATTGACAACAATGGAGTTACGCTCTAGCTCAAGTCCCCAATTTTTAATCGGTCCAAGTGAGGAAACAAAGCCATAATTTATGACAAAATCGTCAATTTCCAGTGTTTCTTTTGTATCTCCTTTTACTTCTTGCAATGTAATATGGGTCAACCTGTCTCCATCTCCAAGAATTTCGGTTGGAATGAATGGTGTTTTAACCTTTATGGAAGATTTTTCTAGATTGCTTACGCTATGTTCATGTGCACGAAAAGCGTTGCGTCTATGAATAATGGACACGGAACTTGCAACTTTTTCCAGCATAAGCGCCCAGTCTACTGCAGAATCTCCGCCGCCACAAACAGCAACATGCCGTCCGGAAAAACGACTTATATCATTAATAAAGTAGTGAATATTTGTGCCTTCATATTGTTCCGCGTTAGGAAGGTCCAAACGTCTAGGTTCAAATGCGCCGTTACCTGCTGTTATAATCACTGCCTTACTATAATGTATGTCTTTCTTTGTGATGATTTCAAATGTCCCATCTACTTGTTTTTCCACACTTTGAACAGCTTCTTCTAATGCAACAGTCGGCTCAAATGGCTTCATTTGTTGAATAAGATTATTTACAAGTTCTTGTGCGCGGACAGATGGATAGCCCGGAATATCATAAATATATTTCTCGGGATATAGCGTTGAAAGTTGCCCCCCTAATTGTGGTAAACTTTCGATTATTTTCACACTCGCACTTCGCATTCCAGCATAAAAGGCCGCAAATAGCCCAACTGGTCCACCGCCAATGATCGTGATATCGTATATTTTTGTTTTTTCATCCAAAACACATCACCCCCCTAGGTACTAAATTCCTTTTGAAAACACTAAAGTTGCAATAAGCATATTTTAGCATAATTTGTTGAAAAAGAATGTTTGCGGGATTGCTAGACTAAAAAAAGGAATTAAAGTGAACTAGACCAATTTTAATTTAAATAAAGGATGATTCCAAAATACAAGCAAGTAGAGAGCTTAATTGTGAAAAATATCGTATACCACTCTAACCTAGTTCGCAGGAAGCCAAAAACCGCAAGTTCGCTTTCTTGAAAATGATACTTAAAAAGTCTATGATATAGTTTGTAAGCTATAAATATGGGGAATATATTGGTACTTACCAGTTTCTCTTGAAAATAGTTTACAGTAGATTTTTAGCGCAATCTACATAGGTGCAGTAAGAAATTCTTAATGCAATTTTTTTTGTGAAGAAAAATATAAGGGAAAGTAGATGTGATACCAGATGAGTAAATCAAAAATTGTCATTCTCGGAGCAGGTTATGGAGGACTAAAAACTTTACGTAAATTGCAACAGAGAAACTTGGATGCCGAAATCGTTCTAGTGAATAAGAATGACTATCATCATGAAACGACATGGTTACATGAGGCGGCAGCAGGAACAATTGAACCAGAAAAATTAATGTACCCGCTTGAGAAAGTTGTTAATGAAGCAAAAACAACCTTCATTCAAGATACTGTAGTCAAAATTAATAAAGACGAAAAAACAGTTACACTAGATGCAAATGGCGATATTAGCTATGACTACTTGTTAATTGCACTTGGGTCAGAAGCAGAAACATTTGGAATCAGTGGTTTAAAAGAATATGCGTTTACTATTACAAGCGTAGAATCAGTGAAAAAAATCCGTGCGCATATCGAGGCGCAATTTGCTAAATGGAAAACAGATCCTCGTGATGAATTATTAACAATCATCGTTGGTGGAGCAGGCTTTACTGGAATTGAGTTTCTTGGGGAATTAACTAATCGCATTCCAGAACTAGTCAAAAAATATGATGTACCACGTGAGAAGGTAAAGATTTTCTGTATGGAAGCAGCACCAAAAGTATTACCACAATTTGATGCTAAATTAGTGGATTATGGAGTAGGTGTTTTAGAAGACCGTGGTGTAGAGTTTCATGTTGGGAAACCAGTCAAAGAAGCTACTGCTGACGGCGTAAAATATGCTGAAAGTGAAAACGAAATTCGCGAAATTAAAGCAGCAACGATTATATGGGCTGCTGGAGTTCGTGGAAATAGTGTCATCGAAGCATCTGGATTTGAAGCAGGCCGAGGACGTGTAAAAGTAAACAATAATCTTACTGTTCCAGGTAATGAAGAAATTTTAATCGTGGGTGACTGTTCTTTAATCATTAACCCAGCGAATGAACGTCCATTCCCACCAACTGCCCAAATCGCTATGCAACAAGCAGATGTAGCGGCAGTCAACTTAGAAAAATTAGTGAATGGTGAAACAGATTTACAAGATTTTGTTTATCATGAAAAAGGAACGGTTTGCTCATTAGGTGACAATGATGCAATTGGCGTTGTCTTTGGAAAAAATCTTAAAGGCTATCCAGCATCCGTAATGAAAAAAGTTATTGATGATCGTGCGCTTCTATTAATAGGCGGTTCAGGTGTTTTAGCGAGTAAAGGGAAATTTAAATTTTATAAATAATAACAAAGTAGTGCAATATCTTGTTTCATCAGATATTGCACTTTTTCATGTTATAATGGAAAAAAAAAGAAAGAAGGTAACGCATGGAACAACTTTTTGATATTCTACCAAGTGAATGGGCAGAGCGATTTTTAGAAACTGAGAAAGAACGGCTAGTATTGAATTTTAAAGAAGCGGGAACATTATCATTACTCCAAAGTAAAGCTGGAGGACGTGGTTATTTGCCAAAAGAACAAGGTTACCCATTAACAGAAGAAGGGAAGCCGCTTTCTTTATTAGCGCAAATTAATTTTTCCGAAATGCCACAAATGGAAAATTATCCAGAATTTGGTATATTGGCATTTTACATTGATTATCAAGATGATTTATTAGGACTTAATTTCGAAAATCCTACAAAGCAAGAAAATTTCCGTGTTTTTTTCTTTGATGATTTAGGAAGTGAAAGTTTAACGGCAGAAGAACAAGATTTCTTTTTTAAAGATGTATTAAAAACACACTTTTATCCGGTCGTTAATGGGGAGTTTAAAATCTCTGGTCTAGTATCAGATCAAATCCTTTTACAAGATAGTTATGATTTTGAACATGAATTTGGTCATAATTTCTATGAACTTGCAGATTTAATATTTGCCGAAGATGAAGATAAAATAGACCAATTATATAATCTAGCAACAGAGAAAAGTCAAGTTGGTGGCTATCCATTTTTCACACAAGAAGATCCTCGTATGTATACAGAAAACCCGCATCATGACACGTTGCTATTCCAATTAGCCTCAGAAGACTTTGACGAAAATCGAATGGCAATTATGTGGGGTGATTGTGGCGTTGGTAATTTTTTCATTAATAAACAAGACTTAATTAATCGTGACTTTTCGAATATTTTATATAACTGGGATTGTTCCTAAAAAAGCAGAAATTCTCTCCATTGATGGATGAGGATTTTTCTTTTTAGTTATAATTTCTCATTTTAAAGGTATTTTTGTAATAAATTTGACGAAAAAGAAACCTAATTGTGTGTAAAATCCACACATGAAAACCCTTTAATCCTGCTAAACTTAGGAAAACTAGTAGGAGGAGATACATTTGTACAATGAAAAAGTGAAAGAAATGGTCCAAGAATTAGATAAGTATAAATTAAAAGATAAATGGATCCGTTACGTGAAACTCTCTAAAAATAAGGTTATCAAGGGAGAAACTTTTCTAGACGAGTTTATTATCATTACAAATGGAATTCTTCACGTTGAGAATAAAAAATTTCAAATTCTTCATTTTTTTTCAAATGGAGATATAATTAACCAACAAGTCGCAGCAATTAGTGGAGAGAATGAATTACATTTGGTTTGTGATACAGATGTTTCGCTCGTATTTGTGGATAGAGAGTATTTTCTCAACTATGCAACAAATAAACCTTCCTACATGGAATGGCTGTTAGAAGCAACCCTAGTCAATAACAAAAATTTATATAATGAGCTAATTAAATATGATTTATCCGCGGAAGAAAGAATTGTTTACGCTTTGCAATATCTTTGCGAAAAGTTAGAAATCGAAAGTAAAGATGGCTACCAAGAAATCCCAAAGTATATTAATAAAATGAAAATGGCCAAGTACGGCAAAATATCACGAAAATTACTAAATGAAAAACTATTACTTTTAATTGAAAAAGAAGTTTTAAAAGAGAAACAAGGTAGGTTTTACATTAAAAAAGTTGAAAATAAAGTGGTTGAAGAGACTGAGAGCTAAAAACCATTATAAAAATAATAAAAGCAGAAATCATTATATAGAGCCATTTTTAAATGGAACTATCAGATTTCTGCTTATTTTTTATTTAAAAAACGCTATTTTAATTTGGTTGGATTCTTTTTTTAATGCTAGCCCACCAATCTTTATTTACGATAAATCCAGTAAGTAATATGAATGGGAAGAATTGTAGTGGAAAGACAAATAACAGAATGGATGCTGTTAATAGTGGCTTCCCGATGATTTTTGTACAGCTTGCAGCGACGAATACAGTGATTAAAAAACCAGTGGGCGCATCTAGCCATGCAGTTACAATATATCCCATGATACTACTAGAGAAGATTGCAGGGAAGATGGCTCCCCCTCTCCAACCAGTAGCTAAACAAAGTGCAACTAACACCGGTTTTAAAAGAGCAATAAGTAATAAAGCGATAATCGAAAAGGTTTGAACCGATTTTGTTACTTCGATTAATTGGTGTTCTCCGGAAAATAATAAATAAGATGAACCTATGCCAAAGACGCCGATACTTAAACCACCAATTAAAGCAAGAACCATTTTATTTTTAATAAGTGAGAGCGCTTTTGATAGGTAAACTTGAAGTTGCTTAAAATAAATACTAAACAGCCATCCTAAAATAATAACGGGGAAAAATAAGATGGCAAACCACCAGGACCAGCCTGCATCAGGTAAACGAATGGCAAAAATACTAGGTGGCATTTGCATAAATGATTTCAACCATAAAAACGACGTGAGCGCACTAACTGAAATTAAAATAGAAAGAAGTAATTTAGATTTTTTCGGAATTTTCTTAGCTTCTGTACTATCATCAAGTTCCTCAGCTAGCCCACTAAAAGGCGAAAGGAAAATACTAGAAATAATAGCGCCAATACTTAAACTAATCAATTCTTCTTTATGTTTTAAAGAGACTTTTAGATGATCGATAATCCATGTGGTACTACTCCCAACAATCCCGATTAATGCAGCTTCTGGCCCAACACTAGCCCCGAAAGATAGAATAATCCAAGCACTTATAATTGTTTTAAGCAAGCTACCTTTATATTCAATCCTGCCAGTACGCTTAAGTTCAGCCATATTTTCATGCATAGAGTGCGGATAAGCGCCAAATTTAATTTGCAATAATCCTACAAACAATCCACCAATTAACCCGATAATTAAAGGATAAAACCATGGTGATTGGAAATGTTCAGGTATGTAAGTCCATAAAAATTCAGTAGAGAAATAAACTAAGACTAAGAAGATAGCAGCAATTGCACCAACTAGAAGTCCAAGAGCAAGCGTATAAAAACCAAAAACGAATGACAATTTTTTCACGTATTACAACTCCTTATCAAACTGTTGCTATTCCCGCAAAACAGGAAAATTAACAATAAGTATAACTATTATACTACTTTTTCCCTACTTTTATAAGAGTTTTTTCTTGCGTTGGAGTGAGCTTCAAGGTTTATAGTAAATAAGGAAGGTAAATATAGCAAAATTTTTAACAAATGAGGAGAGGGTTTTATGAAAACTGTTAAATTAAATAATGATGTAGAAATCCCAATTTTAGGATTTGGTACATATCAAATTACGGATCCAGTTGAAGCAGAAACAGCAGTAAAAGAAGCAATTAAAGCGGGGTATCGACACATTGATACGGCACAAAGCTATATGAATGAAGAAGCGGTTGGAAAGGGTATTGTAAGTTCGGGAATTGACAGGAAAGAGCTATTTATTACAACAAAAATTTGGGTGGAAAACACGAGTTATCAAGGAGTAATTTCCTCCTTTGAGCGTTCATTAAAACGTCTCGGTTTAGAATATGTGGATTTGTTACTTATCCATCAGCCTTTTAATGATGTTTATGGTGCTTGGCTTGCGATGGAAGAACTACAAAAAGAAGGGAAAATTCGAGCAATAGGTGTTTCTAATTTTGCAGTTGATAAAGTAGTTGACCTTGCTGAATTTAACGAAATCATTCCACAAGTGAATCAAATTGAAATTAATCCATTTCAACAACAGACGGAGAATATTGAAGCATTAAAAGCAGAAGGAATTATGCCAGAAGCTTGGGCGCCATTTGCAGAAGGTAAAAATAATATATTTAACAATCCGATCTTAGTAAATATTGGAGAAAAATATAATAAGACAGTAGCGCAAGTGATTCTTCGCTGGTTAGTAGAGCAAGATATTATCACGCTTGCAAAATCTGTGAAACCAGAACGGATGAAAGAAAATTTAGCGATATTTGATTTTGAGTTAACAACTGGTGAAAGAGCAGAAATTGTTAATTTAAATGAAGGGGAAAGCCAATTCTTTTCTCATTCTGATCCTGATATGATTCGCTGGATGGCAAGCCGTAAGTTAGACGTATAAATATTTTAGGGAACAAAAAAAGCTGGCGATGAGCCAGTTTTTTTGTTACAAAATAAATTCCATTAAAAATCCGATGACAATCCCGGTCACTGCACCAAAGAAAACCTCCATTGGCTTATGACCAAGTAATTCTTTTAAATGTTTGGTTTTTTCTTCTTGTTCAGGTGCGGCAAGTCCTTTTGCATGTTCCATAAATTCTTGGAAATCGGTAACTAGTTTATTAAGCACGACAGCTTGTTCACCAGCTTGTCTTCTAACGCCTGTTGCATCAAACATAACGATAATACCAAAAACAACTGCAATGGCGAAATAAGGCGAATCTAAACCATATTCAATAGCAAGTGTAGTCATTAATGCTGTTACTGCTGCTGAATGAGAACTAGGCATGCCACCAGTAGAAAACATAAGCCCGAAGTTGAACTTGCGATATACTAAAATATGTATTGGCACTTTGACGACCTGTGCAAATACAATCGCAATAATCGAAGCAATTAATGGTGTATTCATAAATATCGACATCTAATCTCCCCTGTCAAATAGACTATTTTCATTTTACCACAACAAAACTTATTAAGAGAGCAATATAGAATTTTTCTTTCAACTCTTATATAATAAAGTATAAATCAATTTCGGAAAGAAGGGAACACATGGGACTTCAAGAAACAATTGGTATTCAAGTAATATCGGTAGAAAAAGGAAAAGCAGTAGTTCAGTTAGACGTGACCGAAAAAGTACATCAACCATTTGGCTATTTGCACGGCGGGGTTTCTGTTGTATTAGCAGAACATGCCGCAAGTATAGGTGCTGCAAAATCAATCGAACCTGATGAAATCGTTTTTGGCCTAGAAATTAACGCAAACCACTTAGCTTCTAAAAAAGCAGGTCTAATTACAGCAACTGCAGAAGCAACCCATCTTGGGAAAAGCACACAAGTATGGGAGATAAAAATTACCGATGAAACAAATAGGTTGATCTGTATTAGTAGATGTACAATAGCAGTGAAAAAGAAACGAAAAGAAAAGCATGGCGGAGAGTAATAATAACTCTTCACCATGCTGTTTTTATTTTTCGGATTTATCTTCGTCGGAGTCTGTTTCACTTTCATCTTGCTCGATGATTTCATGCTCAGAATCATCCGACTGTTCTTCAATCGTTTGTTCATCACGTTCGCGTTGTTCTTCTTCTTTATCTTCACGTTCATCAATTTTTTCTTCGCGTCGTTCCCATTCCATTCGTTCTTCAAGTTCTTCTCGTTCTTGTCGTGCTTTTTCAATTTGTTCTTGACGAATAATTAAGTTTTTCTTCTTCTTAATATCGTCTTTTTTCACGGAACGTAATTGGTCACGAATTCGAATGGCAAGTGGAACACCTGTATCATAAGCAGCCCGATTAATTAAGTGAGAGGCAACAGGTGTTGTTAAGAAAATAAATAGAATAGCAAGTAGGACACGTGCATTAAATCCTTCTCCAGAGTGGAAAAAATAACCAACCGTGGCAAATAGTAGCAAACTAACTCCAAAAGTATTGCTAATCCCTGCAGCGTGAGTTCTTGTATAAACATCAGGCAATCTGATAACACCAATCGCGGCTAGAATACTAAGCAAACCGCCGATTAAAATCATCGCAGAAATAATAATTTCAATTATCACGTTCACGGTCAATCACCTTCCCTTTCTCAATAAATTTAGCAAAGGAAACTGTTCCAATAAATGCCAGTAGAGCGATGAGTAAGATTACATCTAAAAAAGCATTGGTATCATAAAACATCGACAGGAGGGCAACAATTGCAACGAGATTCATCCCAATAGAATCAAGTGCCACTACTTTATCCGAGGTGGTTGGTCCTTTTAGAATTCGGAAAAGATATAAGAAGGTTGAAACTGAATATAGCAGTAAACCAATAGATAATGCAATTTGAATAATCATCCGTGGAACACCTCCATAATCGCGCCTTCATATGATTTACGAATGGTAGCAATTTCTTCTTCTATATTTGGAACATGAAGAGAATGGACATAAATAGCTTTATAATCATCAGAAATATCAATTGAAAGTGTTCCAGGCGTTAAGGTGATTAGTAAAGCCAACATTGTTACTTCCCAATCAGTTTCAAGTGTTGTATCATATCTGAAAATTCCAGGACGGATATTCATATCTTTTTTCAAGACAATTCGGCTTACATGAATAGTAGAGATAATTAAGTCATGTAAGAAACGAAATACCAGTTTGACTAAAGCGAACAATCGGAAAATGTAAAATCGTGATCCAAGAAAGCGTCGCATAAATAGCAAGAGGAAAATCCCGATGATAAAGCCAATGATAAATGTTGCAAAACTAAACGATGACTCAAGAAACATCCACAAACAAGCAAGAATTATATTAAGAATAAGTTGAAAAGCCATCTTTTATCACTCCTTTAACACCGCATGAATATAAACAGAAGGGTCAACAAGTGGATCAACCGCCTGTTCAATAAACGGATAAATTGCGTTACTAAACACACCATATGCTATCGAAATCGTTAATAAGACAATAACTGGAACGAGCATTTTTTTATAAGGGATTTGCAAATTAAATACCCCTTTTTTCTCCCCCCAGAAACCTTTAGTAAAGACTTTAATTAGTGACATAAGGACGAACAAACTAGAAAGTAGAATGATAATACCACCAACCATTTGACCAGCTGAGAAAGCTCCTTCGACAATTAAAAGTTTACCAATGAATCCACTCAATGGAGGAATTCCTGCCAGACCTAACGTGGCGATAAAGAAAATCCAACCAAGAGAAGGTTTAACAGTCATTAAACCACTAAACTTCTTCACACTAGAGTAACCAGTAATTGCCATTACAATACCGATAATGAGGAATAGAGCTGCTTTAATAATCATATCGTGAATTAAGTAAAATACTGCACCAGTCATAGATTCGCGTGTCATAATCGAAACGCTAAACAAAATCACACCAATGGCAATCATAATATTGTAAATCACAATCGTTTTCATATCATAATAACTAATTGCTCCGATAACACCGAGGATTATCGTCACTATTGCCAGTATTCCAAGCATCGGAACGACAAAATCTGTTAAAGAACTAAAGAATAACGTATAGGTCCGAATAATCGCATAAACACCAACTTTGGTCAAAAGCCCGCCAAACAGCGCAAGAACAGGGATTGGTGGGGCAAAGTAAGATCCTGGAAGCCAGAAATAAAGTGGAAACAGCCCAGCCTTAAGTCCAAATACAAATAAGAAAAGAACCGCGACAACGCTTATCATTCCAGTATTTGCTCCATTTAAGTCAGCAATTTTTTGCGAAATATCTGCCATATTTAATGTTCCAATCATTGAGTAAAGTAACGCGATGGCAACAACGAAAAATCCAGAACCAACGACATTAATCAGCAAGTATTTAATCGTTGCTTTTAATTGTACCTGCGTGCCTCCAATAACTAATAACACATAGGATGCCATTAACATTACTTCAAAGAAAACAAACATATTAAAAATATCGCCCGTTAGAAAAGAACCATTCACACCAACAATCATAAAGAGCATTGCAGGGTAGTAAAGAAATTTCTCACGTGGTTTTCCGATAGTATAAAAGGAATATAAGATAACACAGAACAAAATGATGCTAGTTGTTGCTGTAAGTAAGATGGCAAACATATCACCAACCATCGTAATCCCAAAAGGAGCCGCCCAGTTACCAATATTTAGTGTCGTAATCCCGTTTTCTTGAATATAAAATACTAAAGAAAAATTAGCAACAACCAAAATACCACTAAAAATAAGAGCGAAAATCCGTTGTACAATCACGCGTTTTGGAAGGAGCATTAGCACAATTGCCCCAAAAAATGGAATAAGGATTGGCATTAAAATTAAATTATTCATCATCGGCTTCATGTCCTCTCGTCTTGGATACACTCTCGCTATCAAGCTCCTGATACGCTCTATAAGCAAGAACAAGGAAAAAGGCAGTTACACCAAAGCTTATAACAATCGCGGTTAAAATAAGGGCCTGTGGAAGGGGGTCATTGTATAAACCAGTTCCTTCCGTTCCTAGAATCGGCACACGTCCTTTTTTTAAGCCACCCATCGTCAGTACAAGTAAATTTACCCCATGACTAAGGACAGCCGTTCCAATAATAATTCGCAGTAAACTTTTAGAGAGAATTAAATAGACAGCAGCAGCAAAAATCAAGCCGATCAATATAGACATTAATAGTTCCATCAGTCACTCTCCCCAATCGTTTGAATTATCGTAAGTGTTACACCAACAACCACTAGATAAACCCCAAGATCAAAAATGGTTGCCGTATGCAGAGCTGTATCACCTAAAATAGGCAAATCCACATGACCAAATTTGTGTGTCAAAAAAGCGTCGCCAGTAAAAATACCAATCATTCCAGTACCTAGTGCAAAAACAAGTCCAATCCCTGTAAGCATAATCGTATTGATGTTTAGCATGCTTGCAACAGTTTTTGTATCATATGCGAGTAATGTTAAAGTAATTGCTCCTGCTGTTGTGAGTCCAGCGACAAAGCCACCACCAGGATTATAATGACCAGCAAAAAATAAATGGAGTGAGAATAAGAAAATAATGAAAGCAACTACTTTCGTCACATTTCTAAGAAGAACGTCATTCGTTTTCATCATTTTCACCTCGTTTCGTCAATCGTAATTTAATCATTGCATAAATACCGATAGCTGCAATGGAAAGAACGGCTGTTTCGAACATTGTATCAAAACCACGGAAATCAACTAGAATAACATTTACAATATTTTTCCCAGCAGCTTCCACGTAAGCATTATCAATATAGTATTTAGAAATCGAATCATAAAAAGTAGTATTATAAGCAGAGAGTGAAACAAGTGTAATAATGACACCAACACCGATACTTAAAAACGTCTTCATCGATAACCATTTAGGCTTTTCTTCAATATTACTAAACTGCGGCAGATGATAGAAAACAAGTAGATAAAGCACTACCGAAATCGTTTCAATAATAAGTTGTGTTAGCGCAAGGTCTGGCGCTCTAGAAATAACAAAGAAAATACTGATTGTGTAGCCCATTGCTCCAAGTAAGATAATGGATGTAATTCGTGATTTAGAGAAAACAGTACCAACTAAAGTAACAAGAATAACCGCTGCTAATACGAAATCTACTACAGTCACTTTCGTCATATTAGAAAAATTAAAATCAAGCGCTTGAGTAAATATTATCACAGAAGCCATCATTAAAATAAAAGCAGCTAACATATAATTTAAGTAAGTTCTAAGCCAGCCAGTCATAATAAACATCGTCATTCGATAAGAGCCTTGTTCTAAATAAAACATCCCATTGTCGTATGTTTTTCCGACTCTAAGTGCTTTAGGAATGCGGGTTGTAATCCAAGGTTTCCAGTATTTATGTGTAAGGAATAAAATAACGCCAAAAGTGACAACCCCAATCGTCATCAGTAGTGCAGGTGTAAATCCGTGCCACATACTAATATGAATCGAAAAGTCAGTATCTAATCCAGGAACGATTGCTCTGACAGCAGGTTCCAAAATCGGCTCAGCAATTAAATTAGGGAATAAACCAATAATAACGACTAATGCAGACAAAATTATTGGAGGTAGAAGCAATCCAAAAGAAGCTTCATGTGGTTTTTTTGGAAGTAAGTAAGGTTTTACTTTTCCAGTAAATGTTTTAAAGAAAATAATCATGCTATAAACAAAAGTAAATACACTAGCAATCCAAGCGACTACTGGAAGGATAACACCCCAAGTGCTAGCATTAAATAACTCTAAATGTGTAATATTAAGCATACTTTCAAAAAACATTTCTTTACTTAAGAAGCCATTAAAAGGTGGAATACCAGCCATTGCAAAGGTACCAATGAAAGCAATCGTAGCAGTTATAGGCATGATTCGCATTAAACCGCCAAGACGTCTAATATCCCGTGTCCCAGTTTCATGATCGACAATACCAACCATCATAAACAAGCTACCTTTAAATGTGGCATGATTGAATAAGTGGAAAACTGCTGCGACAATCGCCATCACATAAATATCATCACTTAACGTATCAAAGTGAAGCGAGGCAGCTCCAATCCCAAGTAACGCCATAATCATCCCAAGCTGGCTAATGGTCGAATAAGCTAAAATCGCTTTTAAATCATTTTTCTTTGTGGCATTAAGCGAACCCCAAAAAAGAGTAACAAGCCCAACGAGTGAAACGGTCCAAAACCAAACCCCAGAGCTTGCAAATAGTGGAGTAAAACGAGCTACGATATAAATCCCAGCTTTTACCATCGTCGCGGAATGCAAATAGGCGCTAACAGGGGTCGGTGCTTCCATCGCATCAGGTAGCCAAATATGGAATGGAACTTGAGCAGATTTTGTAAAGGCGCCAAGTAAGACGAGAATCATTGCTGGAATGAATAAACTACTTTGACTAATGACATCTGCATTTTGGATAATTGCTCGAATTGAGTAAGAATCACTCATAATATGGAGTAAAATAAATCCTCCAAGCATCATCAAGCCACCAAATACGGTAATCATCATAGATTTACGAGCGCCATAACGCGAACGCTCCCTATGATACCAGTAACCAATCAGTAAGAAGGAACTAATTGAAGTTAACTCCCAAAACAGATAGAGGACAATCAAGTTATCACTAAGAACAACTCCAAGCATAGCGGTCATAAAAATAAATAAGAAAGTATAAAAATTATTAAGTCGCTCTTTTTTCTTCCCTAGATAATATATCGAGTAAAAAGTAACGAGTGACCCAATCCCTGTAATCAGTAATGCAAAAAGTAAGCTAAGACCATCTACAACTACTGTAAAATTAATCCCAAGTCGCGGAATCCAAGGCATCGAAACAATCGTTGCCCCGTCCATCGTCTTTGGGATATAAGTTAAAAAGTAAATAAATAGAATTACTGGAATCGGTAGTACTAACCAGCCAGTGTGAACATGTTTAGTCCATCGGTAAAAAATTGGAATGAAAAGTGCCACAATGAATGGCAAAAGAATAGCTAGATGAAGAAATGACAAAATCGGCTCCCCCTCGAAGAATTTTTATACGGAAAGTCCTCCTGAAATTAAGAAAATAACAACAGGAAAATTATTGTTTTTTAAGCAAGTACTTACATTTAATAAAATCTAAATGTAACTAAAAATAGTAGAAAGTCGTACTAAATCATAAAAATGCATTATTTTTATAACTTTACCATTCCTAAAGTACCCAAATAATCGCCGTACTTTTTATATTTTTTATTATAACATACTTTTTTAGTTGAAAAAAAGGTGGAAAACTTAACTTTCTAAATCAATTTATGTAAGTTTAAAAAACAATTAAATAGGAAGAATAAAAAAGCAAACCTAAGAAAAAACTTAGATTTGCTAAAATTTAATCAACATTAACATGGCGTTTTCTGTCGGAATGAAGTGCATATAGTAAAACAAAAAAAGCAACAAAAAACATAAAGCTCATAAAAAGGAAAACACTAGGTATTCCAATATAGCCAGCAAGTGTACCGCCTAGAATTGGCCCAATAACATTCCCTAAGAAACGAGCACTTTGATTGTAGCCAAGCATTTCACCTTGCATAACACCAGGTGCTGCAAGCCGAATATATGCCGTCGTACAGGGAACCATTCCACCAATAGCAATCCCAAATAAAAAGCGGAAGAAAATAAAAAACCAGAGATTTGTTGCAAAAGCTTGGGGAATAACAAAAATAGCTGCCATAATTAACAAGATGTTTAAAATCTTCTCATAGCCATACTTATCGCCAAGCTGTCCCCATTTTCGAGTCATTACTAAATTCCCAAAACCAGTCGCTGAAAAAGCTAAACCAGATAAGAAAGCAATATTATTCGAGTGCGTCATATCTCCAACATAAAGTGCTAAGAGTGGCTGTACGCTAAAATTCGCAATTTGAATAAGAGCAGTAATAATCATTACCGTAAAGAGAACACGAAGCGTAAAGATTTGTTTTAAAACAGCTCGTCTTGAATAAACTACTTTCGCGGCTTCCTTTTGTTCTTCTGTCCGAATCTCTTTTACCCCAAGAGCAACGAGTAACGCCGCAAGCATCATCGCAATCCCTGTAATGGTAAAAGTATCTTTAAAACCAAATAAATCAGCCATCGCCCCACCTATTAGCGGACCAAATAACATGCCAGTAACACCACCAAGTTGAAGTGTTCCAAGGATTTTCCCTGCTTCATTTCTAGGTGTTTGTCGTGCAATAAAAGCATTACTAACCCCGATGAACCCCGTAACAACACCCATAAAAATTCGTAAAATCAACAAGTAAGTAACCGAATGTGCAAATCCCATCAGGAAAATACAAATTGCTAAACCAAAAGAAGTTAAAATCAAAATCCCTTTATAACCATGTTTGTCCCCAATTCGACCCCAAATAGGAGAAAAAATAAATGCCACTAAAAAAGTAACTCCGAAAATATAGCCTGCCCATCTTTGAACATAAGAGTCGCTATAATCTCCAAATGTGTCAATATAGAGCGATAAAAACGGCATAATCATCGTCATACTAGCTGACATCAACAAATTAGCAACCATTAAAATGTACAAATTTCTCTTTCTCGTTGTCATAAAAAAATCATCTCTATTCGTATTATTGTTAAAACTCACCTTTTCATTATAGAATAAAAGGTAGTGAATGAAAAATAAAGTGAAGGAAGTGCATTTTTGGTTAAAAAAATTGTCATTTGGGTTTCAGCTGTTATACTAGTACTATATCTGATTGCTGTCGTTGTTAATTTACTTATTATTTGGCTGCGTTAGTGAACAATCAATTAAAACAAGAAGGAGTTTTACAATATGACCTACCCACAATTATCAAAAGAAGTAGCACCTAATGAGATTGAAGCAGAAATGATTACAAATCGAGGAACTATTCGTATCAAATTGTTCCCTGAAATTGCTCCAAAAACAGTAGAAAACTTTGTTACACATTCTAAAAACGGTTATTACGACGGTTTAATTTTCCACCGTGTTATTCCTGAATTTATGATTCAAGGTGGCGATCCAGACGGCCTTGGTACTGGCGGCGAAAGTATTTGGGGAGAAGCTTTTGAAGATGAATTCTCCACAGAAGCATTCAACCTTCGTGGTGCTTTATCAATGGCCAACGCTGGTCCAAATACTAACGGCAGCCAATTCTTCATCGTTCAAAAACCAGATATGCCTGCTGACATGCTTGGTCAAATGGAACAAGCTGGCTTCCCCGTAGAAATTATCGAAGCTTACAAACAAGGCGGAACACCATGGTTAGACGGTCGTCACACAGTTTTCGGTCACGTAATCGAAGGCATGGACGTAGTAGACGAAATCGCAGGTCTACCAACTGGCATGCAAGACAAACCAGTGAATGATGTTGTGATTGAGAAGATTAATATTAAATAATACAAAAAACAAGTTTTTCATGAATTAGTATGAAAAACTTGTTTTATTTTTAAACCAAAACCTCCGAAAAGAACTCATCATACAAAGCACGAACAGCTACGTCTTCCTGCGCTTCCTTCACGCCAAACATAATGCTAACTTCAGAAGATCCTTGATTAATCATCTCAATATTTACTTTGGCGTCAGATAAAGCTTTGGATGCACGCGACGTAATACCGACATTATGGCGCATTGCTTCTCCAACAACCATAATAAGTGAAATGCCATGCTCAATAACCACTTGATCAGCATGAAGTTCTTCTTTTAACCTCGCTAAAATGACTTTTTCTGTATCTTCACCAAACTGATTTTCACGGATTATAATGGTTAAATCATCAATTCCAGAAGGCATATGCTCGTAGTTTAATCCAGCATCTTCCAGAATTTGCAACACTTTCCGACCAAAGCCAATTTCGCGGTTCATTAAATATTTGCTAATATAAATGCTGCAAAAACCGTCATCACTCGCAATCCCAACTACGGGACCATTGCTGCTTTCCCGTTCATGAACGACTTTAGTACCACAACTATCAGGGTTATTTGTATTTTTTATATGTACCGGAATACCTGCATGGAACGCTGGTATAAGTGCTTCGTCATGAAAAACAGAAAATCCTGCATACGATAATTCGCGCATTTCGCGGTAAGTCAGCTCAAGAACTTTTTTTGGATTTTTTACGATAGCGGGATTAACAGCGTAGACCGCATCGACATCTGTGAAGTTTTCATATAACTCTGCTTGCGCCCCATTTGCCACGATTGCTCCCGTAATATCTGAACCACTTCTTGAAAAGGTGCTAATCTCCCCGTCTTTTGTATAACCAAAAAATCCTGGGAAAACAACAATCCCTTTTCGTTCTCGCAACTCAAATAAACGGTCATATGATTCTGGTAAAACTTGTGCGCTAGCATGCTCATCAGTTACAAATAAACCAGCATCTTTAGGGTTTACATAATTTGCTTCAAGACCTTTAAATTGGAAGTAAGCGGCGACTAACTTTGCATTATTATCTTCGCCACTAGCTTTCATACGATCTAAAAATTTATCTGGATCGCTTTTATCAGAGGCAATAGTTGCTTGTAAGTCTGTGCGAATTTGCTTGATAATCGCATCACTCATTCCCGTATCAAGTGCGATTCCAGCATATCTCGCAATAATCGCTTCAAACAGTTCTGCCGTATCTTCTTTAAGAAGTGCTTTTGTCGCACAATCAATAAGTAAATCGGTCACTTTTGTATCTTCTTTAAAACGTTTACCAGGAGCTGATACAACAACAATTTTTCGATCAGAATCCTCCTCTACAAGTTGGAAAACTTTATTTAATTGAATCCCTGATGCTAAAGAGCTCCCGCCAAATTTAACTACTTTCATGCCACACACTCCTGATCATTAATTTTTTTCCATTAAAGCTTCATTTTCGAACGATATGAAATTTTCTGAGCTTTCGGATAAAGTTATTGTCTATTATCGCTCTTTTCACATGAAATCGCAATGCTTTTTCTTATTTTAAATAAATTTTTTGTAGCTCCATTCGTTTACTTGTTTAAAAAGGGAAAGGTAGGATATAATAAGAGTGTATCAAAAAAGTAGCTTTAATCTGAAAGGAAAGATTACTATGAAAAATATTGTTTTAGTGTGTGCGGCAGGAATGTCAACAAGCCTTTTAGTAACAAAAATGCGTAAAGCAGCAGAAGCGCGTGGAGAAGAATGTGAAATCGAGGCGTATTCTATCGCTGAAGTAAGTAATTTAATCGATAATGCGGATGTAGTACTTTTAGGACCACAAGTGCGTTATCAAAAGAAAACAGTTGATGAATTAGCAGCTGGTAAAATTCCAGTTGATGTTATCGACATGACCGCTTATGGTACGATGAACGGGGAAAAAGTACTTGGTCAAGCATTAGAGTTAATTGAAGGTTATCAAAAATAAACATCAAAAAAACCTGTGTAGCCAATTAGGCCACACAGGTTTTTTTAACTTTCTTGAGTAAGTAAGCCATCTTCCATACGATATACATGGTTAACTAAATCAAGCATTCGTTCATCATGTGTAACCATAATTGCGGTACGGCTTGTTTGAACCACTTCATCACGAAGCAGCGTCACGACTTCACGGCTTCTTTCGGTATCAAGGCTAGCAGTTGGTTCATCCGCTAAAATAACGGACGGTTGATTAATAAGCGCTCGTGCAATAGCGACACGTTGCTTTTGACCGCCTGATAAATCTTTTGGAAAGAAGTTTGCACGATCAGCAATTCCAAGTTGAGCAAGCAAGTCAGCGGTATCTTTTTCCAGTTCCGCTGCATTCTTCCCAGCCATTTTTCCGATAAAACTGATTTGGTCCTTCACATGTAAGTAGGGAACTAGATGTGCTGCTTGAAAAATAAACCCAATTTCTTCCAAACGAAGAGCTGTTTGATCTTTAGCAGATAAATTGCCAACAGATTTACCATTAATCGAAATAGTTCCGCCAGTTGGTGTTAAAAGTGCGCCTGCAAGCGAAAGTAAGGTGCTTTTTCCAGAACCACTTGGACCAACAATCGCAATAAGTTCGCCTTTTTTAGCTTCAAAGTTTGTTTCCTTCAGCGCGTGAATAATCGAAGGACCGGACGGGTAATCTTTATAGACATTTTCAAAAGATAGTAAAGTTTCCATTATTCATCACCTCCTCGAATAGCATCTAACGCATCTACTTTAGCAATTCGTCTAAGTGATAAAAGTGCGCCAATTAAAGCAACTAAGAAGAAAATACTGCTATAGAGCGCAATCGTCATCGAACTAAGTCTAAATGGCATTGCAGCAGGCATAATACTTGGTAAAATAAGTGTTACACCAATGCTGATTAAGATGCTGATAAGTGAGATAATGACGACTTGTGTAATAATACTTTTCGCTAAATAACTAGTTTTCGTACCAAGTGCTTTTAAAATACCAAATTGAGTTGTTTTTTGTAACGTCATTACGTAGAAGAAAGCTGTTAAAATAAATCCACCGATAACAATTAAGAAATAAATCATCATATTAAGTGTCATTTGCTCGGCAGAATAACCAGGGATTTGATTTAAAAAGCCTTTATGATCTATTGTTGTTAAATCTTTATCCGCAAGCGTTACACCTTTGTCAGGATTATCTGTTTTGATAGCAATTGTACTTGTTTGTGGGATTTTTTGGTGGTATAAAACAGGATTGATTTCTTGCCACGTGGCGATGTTAAGATAAACAACTGGCGCATGGCTATATTTTTGATTTTCTGTAAAACCAACCACTGTGAGTTCTCTATTTAAAATATCGTCCATCAAAATATCGCCAATCTTGATTCCGTCAGATTTAAGAGAAGAATCAACTACGATTTCATCTGGTTTAGTTACCTGAATGCTGCTTCCTTTTGAAATTTTTGGAGCAAGGAAGCTATCTGGTTGAATACCGAAAAGCGCCACACTGAACTTTTTGTCATCGCTTTCCCGTTTTAATGTTTGCATGGATTGTCCAAGAACTGCAGCATCTTTTACATTTTCATCTTTTTTCACTTCTGCAAGTTTGGATTCTGGAAACTGTGAGCGAGATAATTTGTCTTGGGCGTCTTTGCTGAGAACATAATATGGAACTCCGTTGTCTGCAACTGATGAAGCATTATCATAGGCAAGGCCGTTTGCTAGTCCAGATAAAATAAGTGAAAGTAACATAATTAATACCATGATGCCTGTTACTAAAATATAGCGCAACTTAGAATAAACTAATTCACGAAGCCCTAAAAACATCGGTTATACCAACTCCTTTAATTTATGTAAGAAAGGGATGAAGTGATTTTCATCTCTCTTGCTTTCCAAACATTAGTATAACAAAGCTAGCGCCATTTGACTAAAAAAAGAAACCAAACAAAATCTGTTTAGTTTCTTTTATTTTTACTATTTTTTCAGTCCTTTAATAAGAAGTTTTACGCCTTTTTCAAGCGTTTCTTTTGGACAAGCTATATTGAGACGAACAAATCCTTTTCCGGAATAGCCAAATCCAGATCCCATTTGCACGCCAACACCAGCATCAATTAAATCTGCATAAATCGCTTTTTCCCCTTTTGGTAGCGCACGGCAATCCAACCACATTAAGTAAGTAGCTTCTAAGTCCGTAATACCAACTTCCGGCACTTCTTTTTCAAGCATGGCCTTTACATACTCAAAATTACTATAAATATAGTCTTTTAGTTCATTTAACCAATCAGCTCCGTCACGATAAGCGGCTTCAGTTCCGACAATTCCAAAGACATTTAGATCGTTGGTAGTGGCATATTTTTGTTCAGCGGCAAATTTATCTTGGTAATCTTTATTTGTAATAATATAGTAGGAAGCTTTAATTGCAGCCAAGTTAAACGTTTTTGTTGCGGCCATTAATGTGATGATTTGATCGCTATAAAAAGGTGCTGCAACCATCAGCGGAACATGTTTATGATTTTTCATCACCAAATCAGCATGGATTTCATCAGAAACAATCGGTATTTGATATTTTTCGCAAAGTTGAGCTAATTGATTTAATTCCTCTTTTGTAAA
The DNA here is from genome assembly GCF_014322845.1 of Listeria immobilis. NCBI lineage: Bacteria > Bacillati > Bacillota > Bacilli > Caryophanales > Listeriaceae > Listeria > Listeria immobilis. The sequence continues at coordinate 74,415 of NZ_JAASUA010000013.1, forward strand.
ACAGCGTCCCCCAGGGTTTTGCGGATTACATAGTAAAAAGAGCTTTATATTTTCTGCTTTCATACGTTCCTCTAAATCATTAAAATCAATACGGTACTGATGATTCTCATATATTAAAGGAGACATGACTACTTTTCGTTCAGTAGCTTTCGTCACATTGAAAAAAGGTGGATAAATTGGTGAGACCATTAATACAGCATCCCCTTTATTAGTAAGCGAGCGAATTGCCAGCGAAATCGTTGGAACGACAGCGCCATTAAAAAAAAGCGTGCTAGGATCAATTTCAAACTGATGTTGTTCCTTGTTCCAATTAATTACAGCATCGACAAGGCTCTCTGATTTTGCCGAGTAACCAAAAATCCCATGATCAAGTTGACGCTGGAAAGCATCAAGTACAGGTTTGGGTGCCCGAAAGTCCATATCTGCAACCCACATTGGAATAATATCTTTACGACCAAATAATTCTTCTACTCCATCCCACTTTTCTGAATTAGTCCCAGTCCGTGGAATGACTTCATCAAATTGACTCAAATACGCCACACTCCCATCATTTTATTCTAATCAATTATAGCATAAAGTAGCCCTAAAGCTCGCTCCAAAAGGGTTTAGAATAATTGTTAAAGTTACAGCTAAATGTTATAATTTTAAAATATTGTAACACTAGAAAGCAGGTGGAATGAAAATGAGTACTTTTAAAGTAGGAGAAGTAGTTTCTGGAAAAATTGCAGGGATTCAAAGTTATGGAGCGTTTGTAGCGTTAGATAATTCTACACAAGGATTAGTCCATATCTCAGAAATTACCCATGGTTTCGTAAAAGATATTCATGATTTTCTAGAAGTTGGGCAAGAAGTGAAAGTGAAAATACTAGATATTGACGAAGAAAAAAATAAAATTAGCCTTTCTATTAGAGCTACAGAAGATGCCCCCAAAGAACAACCGACTAAGAAGAAAAACGTATCCTTAAGTGAAAATGATGAAGGCTTCAACACACTACGAGACAAATTAGAAGAATGGATAAAAAAAGCAGATAAATAATCTCAGCAAACAGACAATCAGCCTGATTTTGACATGACTGGCAAGGCTGATACAGTCAATTGACTAATATTTTAGAAAAAGGGAATAGATAGTAGTAATTTTCTATTTACTTAAAAAAATAGGAGCTTTTTTGATAAAGGGGGATTTTGGTGAAAAGGTCTATTCATGTGCAAGCATTTGTATATAATGAGAAAAAAGATGAAGTTTTAGTAGTAAGAAATCGCAATATGACTTGGACATTGCCAGGCGGACTTGTAGAAACAAATCAAACAATGGAAGAGGCTATTGCCAGCAAAGTAAAGAATCAAACCAATATAGACGTGGAAGTTGCATCTATCTTATCCTGTAAAGAGCGACGTGCTAGTTGGGAACATGTTTGTACGTTTGTGTTTCGAGCACAACCAGTTGGACCTATAGCAGCAGTCGAACATGACGATAGTGTCTTTCATGTGAAATGGCTTCCAATACCACTTGCGGATGATGTACTCAATATAGACCAATTAACTTTAAATGAACTACTTAGAAGCGAAGGCATTCTATACGAAAACTATACCTGATTTCAAAAACAACCAAAAATAACAGATGACAAGTCTTGCTAAAAAGCACTGATTGAGATAAAGTTAATAAAGAAACTTTTTTAAAATTTGGAGGGAAAATGATGACACATATTAAATTTGATTATTCCAAAGCGCTCCGTTTTTTTGAAGAACGCGAACTTGAATACTTTGAACCAGCAGTAAAAACAGCACATGATACATTACATAACGGTACTGGTGCAGGAAGTGACGCACTTGGTTGGATTAACCTGCCAACAGATTACGACAAAGAAGAATTTGCTCGTATCAAAAAAGCAACAGAAAAAATTCAAAGCGATTCTGATGTATTAATCGTTATCGGTATTGGTGGTTCATATCTTGGAGCACGTGCAGCAATCGAAACATTAAATCATTCCTTCTATAATGTACTTGAAAAAGGTGCGCGCAAAACACCACAAGTATTTTTTGCAGGAAATAGCATAAGTTCTTCCTATTTACATGACTTAATTGAAGTAGTTGGCGACCGTGATTTCTCAGTCAACGTTATTTCTAAATCCGGAACAACAACAGAACCAGCTATTGCGTTCCGTGTTTTCAAAGAGCTTTTAATTAAGAAATACGGAGAAGAAGGCGCTAAAAAACGTATATACGCAACAACTGATAAAGCAAAAGGAGCGCTAAAAACATTATCTGATAACGAAGGCTACGAAACATTCGTTGTTCCAGATGACGTAGGTGGACGTTTCTCAATTTTAACAGCAGTTGGCTTACTTCCAATAGCAGTTAGCGGCGTTGATATTGATGCCTTAATGAACGGAGCGGCAGCAGCAAGTAAAGACTTTGCTAAACCTGAACTAAAAGACAACATCGCTTATCAATATGCAGCAGCTCGTAATATTCTTTATCGTAAAGGAAAAGTAACAGAACTTCTAATTAGCTATGAGCCAGGCTTACAATATTTCAACGAGTGGTGGAAACAATTATTTGGCGAAAGTGAAGGGAAAGACAAAAAAGGCATTTACCCATCTAGTGCTAATTTTTCTACTGACTTGCATTCAATTGGACAATACATCCAAGACGGTCGTCGCAACCTATTTGAAACAGTAGTGAAAGTGGACAAACCACGCCACAACCTAACTATCAATAAAGAAGAAGTAGACTTAGACGGTCTTAACTACCTTGCTGGTGAAACAGTTGATTTCGTTAATACAAAAGCCTTCGAAGGTACACTATTAGCTCATACAGATGGTGAAGTACCAAACTTTGTTGTGGAAATACCTGAACTAGATGCTTATACATTTGGTTACCTAGTATACTTCTTTGAAAAAGCAGTTGCAATCAGCGGCTACATTAATGGCGTTAATCCATTTGACCAACCAGGAGTAGAAGCGTACAAAGCAAATATGTTCGCTCTTCTTGGCAAACCAGGATTTGAAGAGAAAAAAGCAGAACTAGAAAAACGCTTAAACGACTAATTTTCAGAAGCGAAACCTTGGAGCCTATGCTTCAAGGTTTTTTGTTTGTTTGCGATTTTTCTTCATTGGAGTTACCATATAAGAAAATAGAAGGAGGGGAAGAATTGCTATCAATTGAACGAAAACGAGCGATTGTCCAATATGTCAAAAGCCGAAAAATAGCAACAGTCAATGAATTAGCTAAGCACTTTGAAGTTCACGAAGCCACTATTCGTCGTGATCTAACTGCTTTAGAAAAAGATAAGAAACTAAAAAGAACACATGGCGGAGTAATGATTGAAGAAAAAGTAGTTTCCGAACCCAATTGGAAAAAACGTAGCGAAGTTCGTTATGAAGAAAAACAACGAATTGCCACGTTGGCCGCAACAATGGTCAAAGACGGAGACACAATTATCCTAGATGCCGGAACAACAACTGGGCATATCGCAACAGCTCTGAAAGATCGCTCTAAGTTAACCGTTATTACCAACGATATTAATGTTGCTTCTATTATGCGCTTCTCCCCATCAAAAGTGATTGTTACTGGAGGTGTTATCTACCCAGAAACTTTTATATTAAATGGCATGATAACAAGCGGAACATTACAAAGCATCCATGTACACAAAGCATTTGTAACAACACCAGCACTGGATATTGACAAAGGCTTAATGCACTATGACGAATACCTTATCCCTGCTAAACAACAAATGCTCCATTCCGCTGATGAAGTCATCCTAGTTACTGACCACACAAAATTTGGTCGTATTTCTTTATATAAATATGCCACACTTGATGAAATTTCCTCCATAATTACTGGAAAAGAAATAGATCCAGTTTTAAAAGAACAGTTTGAGGAAAAAGGAATGCAGATTTATACAATTTAATGTTTTTATATGTAAAACTGTATTTTTAGGTGGATTTATACATCTAAAACATCTTTTTTCACCTTTATTAAAAAAACTTGATAAAAAGTATTGACGAAAGGCAAAAATCTTGGTATATTTATAAACGTTGCTGATACGGACAAAACGTTTTTGCAACAAAAGAAACTGACCTTTGAAAACTGAACAAAGAAGAAGACGAAAAGCAATGAGACGTAAAGTCTCACT
>NZ_JAASUA010000014.1:0-78356 GCF_014322845.1 Listeria immobilis
TGCCCTGCGATTACCAGTGAGACTTTACGTCTCATTGCTTTTCGTCTTCTTCTTTGTTCAGTTTTCAAAGGTCAGTTTCTTTTGTTGCAAAAGCGTTTTGTCCGCATCAGCAACGTTTATAAATATACCAAGATTTTTGCCTTTCGTCAATACTTTTTATCAAGTTTTTATAATAAATATGGAATTATTTTCTCTGCTAGACTTTTATATGCTTTTCCGGTCTCACTAAACCGGTCATAAATGGCTGATATATAGCCACTTTCATTGATTTCTGGTTGTTCAATAGGTAATTGAATTAAAAGTTCTGTTTCTAAGTCAGCAGCAACTTTTTCCCCACCACCTTGTCCGAATATCTTTAGGTCCTTTCCTTCCTCGAGTGTAAAGTAGGACATATTTTCTATTACCCCTATGATTTTATGATTGTTTTTTATTGCCATATATCCTGCACGAGAGGCTACTGACGCGGCTGCATAATGCGGTGTTGTCACAATAAGTTCATTGCATTTGGGAATTAATGTGTGGATATCTAGTGCAACATCCCCTGTCCCTGGTGGTAAATCAATAAGTAAATAATCTAAATCTCCCCATCTCACTTCTTCTAGGAACATTTTAATCATTTTTCCTAGCATTGGCCCACGCCAAATAACTGGTTCTCCCGGTTCAACAAAGAAATCCATTGAAATCATTTGGATGCCATTTGTTTCTACAGGTATAATTTGTCCATTTTCTTTGTGGGGGGATTCTGTTGTTCCTAGTAATACAGGGATGCTAAAACCATATATATCTGCATCAAGTAATCCTACTTTTTTTCCTTGGTTTGCGAGTGCGACAGCTAAATTGGCTGCTACTGTTGATTTACCAACGCCACCTTTACCACTTGCAATTGCCAAGAATTTTGTTTGGCTATTTTCAGAGAGAATATTATCTCTTGCTTGGAAAATGCGGTCTATTACTGCGGCAGGTAGGTATTCTAGTTCGATATTTATTTCTTTTACACCAAATTGTGTAAGAAGTTCTTCTATATTATGTACAAAATGTTCTGTTTCTACAGCTGGATCTGCTAGTGCGATTTTTATATTGGTTGTTTCATTTAATACTTGCACTTCTAAGATACCTTCTGTTTCTTCTAAATCGACTTCTAAAACAGGATCTTGCAGTCGATATAATAATCTAGTAATTTGTTGTTCGTTTAGCATAGTTATAGAACCTCCAAAATGAATGCGCTGACATACTGATTATTATAGCATGCCTACATAGTTTTATCACGAATTCCTTGCTTTTAATTTCGGTCTTTTTTTGATTAAATTACTGTCTATATGGAGAATTTGTATTTTAGATTTTATTTTACTGGATGAAACATAATTATTAAAAAGGCTTTATATCAATGTTTATATTAATTTAGTTTGACTGTTTTTGAAGCTATTTTTAAAAGTAAGGTTTTTTATAAAAATAATTTCACAAATTTTACACATTTTACCAAATGCTTAAAAAGCTTTACATACCAACCAATTATCCAAATTCACCATTTTTTGTCATACAATTGTAATAGAATAAATTTCTTATTTATTGCTATTATAGGGTCACATAGATAAAAAAGGAGTGCTTTGGACTTTGGATAAGAGGTTTATTAAATCAGGTATTATCACACTTATTATCGCATTTTTTGTTGTTTCGATTAATGTTGGAGCTGAAACGGGAGAAGGCGACATTTCGCAAGTGGCGCTTAGCTCGCAGCAACAAAACTTTATTGATGAAATTTTACCTGCTGCCCAAGATGGCCTTCGTGATGGGAAACTTTTGGTCAGCGTTACACTTGCCCAAGCAATATTAGAATCTAATTGGGGAGAAAGTGGCTTAAGCAAAAACTCGAATAATTTATTTGGAATTAAAGGGAAATATGAAGGTGAATCTGTTTCAATGAATACAATGGAAGCATCAGGTGCCACAACGGCAAACTTCCGTGTTTATCCTAGTTGGAAAGAATCAATTGAAGATCATACCGATTTAATTATAAATAATGAACGTTATAAAGGCGCTGTCGGCGAAACTGACTATCGAAAAGCTCTACAAGCAATTAAAGATGGTGGTTATGCAACTGACCCTGGATATGTTGATAAACTAGTAACAATTATTGAACGTTACAATTTAACTCAATATGATGTTATATATGATAAAATCGAAACGCATAGCGAAATGGCTGCTACAGGAAAAGTAGCCCCAAATAAAACACAAGAAATCATCTGGTCAGCTCCATATAACACTGTTGACTCAGAGGAAATCGGCACGCTTGCAAATTACGCCAACCGTAATCTCGAAATTTCTTGGGAAGCCAAAACCGAGAAAGGACTTTGGTATTTCATCCGTGAGAATAACAAAGATATTGGTTGGATAAATAGCAATTCCCTTAATCTTACTTATCATCCCAAAGATGCCGAGAATGTAAATTTAACTAGATATGTTGATGATTTAAATGCAACTGTTTATCGTTTACCTTCTCCTGAAAAGCAATTTGATAAAGGCGTCATCGCTAGTTATGACCGAAAAGCACTTCACGCGGATAAAAAAATCACACGTGATGGTTATGCTTGGTTTAGACTTTCAGAAGGCGGCAGCGAGATTGGATGGGTGCGCGCGGATAAGTTGAATGATCGACTATACGACCGAATTACGGAGCAACAGGCATACAATGGCTACGCTAGCGTTAAAGCCTCTGCGACAGATAACGTTTGGACCTACCCTTACAATACCAAAAATGCGGAAAAAGCAGCACCTCTTACTAACTACGCTAAAGATAAATTAGAATTAGTTACCAAAGCTACCGTTGGAAATACACTTTGGTATCAATTTAAAGTAGATGGGCAGTTAATTGGCTGGGCTAGCGAAAAAGATTTAACAATAATTTATACGCCAGCATCAGAAAAACCAACAACTCAAGTCGCATATATAAAATCTCCAGAAACTATTGTTTACAGTAAACCAATAGAAACAGCAAGCACAGAACTAAAAGCAATTGGTTATTATTATGGAAAATTACTTTCTGTTGATAAAGAAGCAACTATTCTCAATGAAAAATGGTTACATCTCAAAGATAATGACAGTTCTCTTGGTTGGATTAAAGCCACAGATATTCAAAGCTAAAAAAACGAAATCGCACAATCCGTGCGATTTCGTTTTTTTATTTAGACAAATTGTTTCATCTCCAGAATTTATGATAATACTAGTAGTCAAAGTGAATAATCTAATCTGACTCTTGTTTTAAGCATGGAGCATAATAAATTCCGAATGATTATTGTTATTATATAGAGTAGAGGAACAATTTTCTTATTTTATGCTCTGCTATTATACATCAAGCTCATTCACATCTGCTATACAAGGTTTTCCATCTTTATCTAACAATGGGGTTATCCCGCCCGCGTATCCAGAAAGACGAAAAAGATACTGCACACCTGTTTCCTGATCTACCAAGATTTCTATCATATTTAATTTTCCTTGTGTGTATATTTTCTTAAACCGTTCTTCCGCCATTAGTCATTCCTCCAATAATATGTTATTTAGCTTATTATATTATATGGGTAGTTGATTTACAAAAAGTGGTAATGTTTAAGATGGTTTTACATAATCAACATCCATCGTTCCAAAAGGTATAAACGCACTGCGATTATATAGAAAAATAAAAAAGGAGATAACAATGAAAAAAACAAAATTAGGAATTAACACCACTGCTGCAATTCTAGATATTATTAATGCCATCTTATTTACCACATCTTGGTTTATAATTACGTTCATGGCTTTTAGCGAGAGTTTTTCAGGTGGAGATGGCTCACAAACAAGTGCAGTCGGAATTTTCTTTTATGTTATGGCAGGAATCGGACTTATCATTCATATTATTGCTCTAGTTAAATCTAAAAAAGCCGGACTTTCTATTGTTGGGCACATTTTAGGAATAATTGGGTGCGCTTGTTTTGTTCTAACTGCTCTGTTAGCATTTCCAGCGATTGTATTATTAATAATCGCTTCCGTATTCTGTTTTAGACAAAAGCAAGTTCTGGCGTAGGGTAAGCAAAAATTCTGTAGACTCCCTGATTTAAATTATCCTCACAAAACACAAATAAAGTGCGTTCCCAAGATACGGGAGCGCACTTTTTAACATGTATAATTGGATTATCACTGTTTTTCTACTTCAAAAGCTATTTCTTGCGCAGTAAATAGTGTAAATAAAGCGTCTTCTAAAAGCGGGCTCTGCGCATTCCTACTTATATTAATTCTCAGTTCACCGTCGAAACTACACACACCAATGTTATAAGGAGTCTTAGAGCGCGGGCTTAAAATAAAATCAAAACACTCAACATAGCGCGCCATTTCTTCCGGTACCTTCATCTCACCTAAATTGGAAAGCGTCAAACAAGTGGTTTTTTCACTAAAAGAAAAAAAGAATTTCATCAAATAGCGTTTTATAAATAAAGGGATACGTTTAATAATTGGATTTTGCTCCAGTCGAACATTATGAGTAATTCTTGCGCGAAGTCGTTTTTCTGATAGCTCCTCAGTTAGTTGTTGTCGAATCGCGTGCGCAATTTTTGTTAAATGAAGATTCGTTTCTTTTGAATCAATTTCCGGTTTGGCATAAAGCACAAAATTGCGCAGTGTTTGGCTTGGATAAAAGTTGCGCAAGTCAATTGGCAAGAAAAGTTTGATAAGCCGGTCTTTCTGATTTTTATCTTCTTTTTGATTGGCAAGTATTGCTTCAGAAACAAAAGCTGCGATTAAAACCGTCAAACTTACACCTAGTTTTTTAGCTAATTTTTTTAGTTCTTTGACAGATAATTTAATCGTTGTAAGCTGCAATGCTCCTCCTGTTTCTTCGCGGAATTGGTAAATTTTTTTGTTTTTTTCTTTCGGCAGTTTTTGAGGTCTTGAATCTGCCACCTCTAAATATTTATCAGTGAATTCTGCTTCATTTGCTGCCTCAGTTCGTTCGAGAATCCCATCAACTGCCGGAATAGATATATGGTGTTTCATCGTAAGGTATTCCGCAAGAAGAGACTTCAAGAAAACTTCTCCACCTCTCCCGTCTGTCAACGCATGAAAAATTTCCACATGAATGGCTTTTGGAGCATACAACACGCGAAAAGCGCATTGTTCAAGTTCTTCATCAGACATATAGCATAGGAGCGCATTTTGATCTGGTATAACTTTTGGAGGATTATTTACTGCCAATTGGTAATACCAAAATGCCCCTTTATGAATTCGAGCAGCTATTGTTGGAAAACGTTTAACCGTCTTATTTAAAGCAAGTTGTAAAATCTTTGGATCAACTGGGTCTTTTAAGGAAACAGATAATCGAAACAAATTTATCCATTTTTTACTTTTGGAAGCTAAATGAATAATAGATGTGTTATCAAGTTTCATATAACTTTTTTCCTGCTCATGATTAAGTTGCAATAGTTGGGCCGCCCTTTCCTGCTTCTTCTTTTTAGAGTTGTTCATTAAATTTAATTTCATAACAGAATGCTAATTTTCGGTAATAGTCTCTTTCAACAAAATCAGTTGGTTTAATTTTAGTAGCCGAATCCTGAAAATATTCTAATTGCGCGAATTGCAAAATGTTATAAACAAACTGCGAGCAAAACATAATATTCGGCCGAAGAGACACTTTCGTTACGAGACCAACGAGATTATAAGCACTCCCCTTTTCGTTAATTTCTTTAATTTTATCAATAATCAGCTGCTTTTTTTCTTTAGATATTTCGAGCTGATACACCATAACAGAAGCATCACTTTTTTTGTTAAATGACATGATTTTTTCTGGGTTAAGTCCAGGCATTGTAATGTTTTCTCCGCCATTATAGCTGATAGTCGTTTTCAAATCCCGATCAAAACTTAAGGAAACATGGTTATAAGTTTTATTCGTAAATAAGGAAATCACTTCACTTGCCGGGCTGCCTGTGCTAGATATTACAATGTATAGGTGTTTGTCATTTAAGGATTTTGTACATTCTTCAAAATAAGCTTCTGTTAACGTATTTTTATTAAGGTATTTTGTATAACTATGCCTAGGAATATCTTTTAATATTTCATTCAAATTATCTTTTGAAAATGAGTTTTTGCTTTTTTGCCACTTTGTTTTGTAAGCTGTCCCCACCAAATAAACTTCTCTTAACATTTCAAAACTAATGGACGTTGCTTCTTTGATTGAAAATTCACGTTGCAATGTGTATAAATAATAGAAATATCCAACCAAAAATGGCACAAAAATAATCAAAATTGCCGCCACTTTTTTTATAGTGAAAAACATCCAACTTTCCCCACCTGAGAATAGATAGAGTGCAGCCAACACTTGTTGTAAAGCTAAGATAACCAAGTAAATCAGTGACAAAATAAGTTTCGTCCGTATTTTGCTTTTCGACAACCAAAGATAAACGAGTAAAACGGCAGCTGTGATTGAATAAATGACAGCAAAAGGTGCTAGACTCTGTGTTGTAATCAAGAAAATCAATGTTATTATAAGCAAATAAGGTATCCATCTAATATAAATATTTTTTATGTGCAAATTTGTTGTTCTCCTTCCTTACGGGAAATCAGTTTATTTTACTGATACCATTCTTTAAAACTTCTAATTCATCAAGATTTATTTTATTTATGCTACATTATTATTCTAAAAAAATTTATAATAAGCGTCCGCAAAGTGTAGATGTCTATTAAATAGGCAGAATAGCTTCTTGTAGTATGTGTAATAAAACGCTTCAAATGGATTTAAAGTTTACGCCACTTCTCCCCCACTTATTAATAGGTCGAGTTCTGACTATAACACTATAACACATCCAGCACCTGTAAGATGATACAAAATTGCATAAAAACACGCGAATTTAACCGTAAAATTGAACTACTTTTGTCATTTTAACTAAACTTATTAAAAAAGAGAGCCAATAGCTAAATAAGCCTGTTTAGAAATAGAAGTAACAACATTGCGAAAACGTTCATCTGCTATTTTAGCCAGGTCTCATTTCAGGAGTTTCCACGAATATGTTGGTTACCAATTTACTTTCTTCGTTTTAAATCCAGCTCGCACTTTCAAATTTCGCTATGCTGAGAATCTAGGAATACTAGGCAAATAAAAAAACAAACCGAAATTAGATGGTTTGTTTTTCTAAATATATATCTGTGCTTACTATCTAGCAGTTATCATTTGATAATCAGTCTCGTTCGTTATAAAGTGCCTTTTTTTAATATACCTTTATTCCAAATCTTCCGCTGCTCCTAGAATTCTATACTGCAAAAATTCTAAAAAGCTATCTGCCTCAACCTGTCCAATCCCCTCTTCTCTATCCCAGTAATAAATTTTATCTTCTCCTGATTTGCCACAGTAAAAGAATTCATCACAGTCTTCCACGATATACAATTTATTATCTAAATTAAATCCTTTTCTTAATCTTTCAGTAGTGTTTGCGACAGTTGCTATATTATTTCTGGCAATACCTAGCACATCAATTCCTAGAACTCCTCCACTACCATAATTTTCCAAAAACCATTCATAATCACTTGAGAATGAAATTCCAAGGTTATTTTCTACCAATTTAATTCGTTCCATTGAAATTTTACCAGTAAAATCATATTCTTCTTCATATTTATTAATTAATTTTTCAATATCAATTCTATTTACCATGAATTCTAACTCTCCTCACTTATTTAATTTGTGTAGCTCTCCATTTCCAATACTGGCTTCTAAAATTGTTATATTGTTTAGCAAGCTCAGCATTGTTTCTAAAGCTATTTCCGTTCTCAGCCAAACCATGAAGGACAGAATAATATTTATCATGTAAACTTGCAGGCAGTTCCGCCATTGGTCCAGGTTCTATTTGCAACATGTGATGCAATTCTATTTTGCTCCCATCTTCCCATATTGGACTTTTACCTTTTTTCATTAATTCTAAATTTGTTAGTCCAGTTGCTTCATCAATTCTATTCAAGTCTATATTTTCCAATTGATGTACTTTTCTACTTATATCTTTTTGGACTCCGCCAATTTTTGAACTACCTGCAAAGTACGTATCTTTATATTTTAAGCTACTTCCCCCACTACTTATTTTTTTACCTTTAAATGTTTTTCCCTTTTCCAAGTTTTCTAGTGCGCTTTTGGGGATTTTTATTTTTCTTCCTTTGTATCTGCCTCCTGCGTACATATAGACTAATCCTGCGATAATACCAAAACTCTGAGCTTTGCTTATTTTCTGTCCGGTGATGGGGTCTCGACCTTTTTTGAGTGCTGCAACAACTGCCTTGATTACCTCAGCGCTTTCGGTTGCTTGATTGGATACTTTATCCAGTTCACCATTTTTAATGGCTTCATTGTACGCATTGGTGGCTTCTACATCGACTATTCCATTCTTCAATAAAATATGAGTAGCCCCGTTATATCTGATTTCATATTCATTAAAGTTGTATTTTTTCTTTTTAGGCAACAATTCTTGCAATGCTTCAAATCGAGTAGTATCTAGCTTCTCTAACCCATATGTACCTGTTTGGCTGTTAAAAGTAACATGATCCACTAGTTCTTGGATGGCTTTCTTTGCTTGATTGACAAGTTCACTAAATGAGTCGAAAAAGTTAGTGTGACTTTGTTCAAAGGTAATATAACGTTCTAAGATATTCTCTTGTTCTATTGCATCCGTGAATTGCGTTCGAAGACTTTGTTGCTGACCTTCATATAATGTTCCAGTACCAGCAGACATTCTTAAGAGTAAATCTTCTTGTTTTCGCTTAATCTCAGCTAGTCTGTCCATTGCTTCTTGTAACAACTGGGCGTCCACCCTGGAATTAGGTGACGGACCCACTTGTTCGCCAAACTCTCGGATATATTGTTCCAACCTATCTTCACTTTCATTCAATGCTTCGATAAGTGTTTTACAAAGTACTGGATAGGTTTCCTGAAAATAAGTTTGGGAGGTGGTTATGGCTTTTCCTTTTAAACTCGTATCGGTAGCGTACTCTTCGGCGGCAGTTTGGATATTTTTCAGCATCGTTCTTGCTTCGTCATTACTTTTCTTCAAGTTATGTAGAAATTCAGTTAATTCAGCAATGTCAATTCGACTCAATGAGCGTCAACTCCCTGTGTCTTGACATAAGATGTTTTTCCCGTTGCATGTATTCGCATCCTCTCAGTTGGTGTTAATAGGAGTCCATTCTCCAGTCTTTATTATATCATTCACAAATAGAAACACTAGAAAAAACACCCTTCACCATTTTATGTGAGAGGGGTCCTTATTATTCTTAATCTATACATACTTATCACTAGCGTAACACAATAAATAGCGCCTTTTGAGTTGCCAAGGTAATCCTCCTTGACTTTACTACCAATTGTAACAAAGCAATATCCTTTGCCACTATTTCAACTTCCACTGTGTAATTTTATAGTGGCTATCTCACGGAGTAAAAAACAAAAAAAGCATTCCCCTCCGAAAAAGGAAATGCTTTGAAACGTCGATATTAACGTTTTGAGAACTGAGGTGCACGACGCGCGCCTTTAAGTCCGTATTTTTTACGTTCTTTCATACGTGGGTCACGAGTAAGTAGACCAGCAGATTTAAGTGCTGGGCGGTACTCAGGTGCCACTTGTAATAGTGCACGAGCTACACCATGACGGATAGCACCAGCTTGACCAGTGTAACCACCACCGTGAACGTTTACTAGTACATCATAGTTACCTAAAGTTTCTGTAGCTACTAAAGGTTGTTTGATAACTTCACGAAGAGCTGCAAATGGGATATAATCTTCCCAGTCTCTATTGTTAATAACGATTTTGCCGTCGCCTGGTACTAAACGTACACGAGCTACAGAGCTTTTACGACGACCAGTTCCGTAATATTGTACTTGAGTCACTTAGTATTCCTCCTTTATTAATTAACCGCGTAATTCGTATACTTCTGGTTGTTGAGCTGCATGTTCGTGCTCTGCTCCACCATATACGTGTAATTTTTTGAATAATTGACGTCCAAGAGAATTTTTTGGAAGCATACCTTTGATAGATAGTTCTAATAATTTCTCCGGATTGTTTGTACGCATTTCACCTGCAGTACGAGATTTCAAACCGCCTGGATATTGTGAGTGACGGTAGTAAATTTTGTCAGTAGCTTTTTTACCAGTAAGACCAATCTTACCAGCGTTAATGATGATTACAAAGTCTCCAGTATCGATATGTGGAGTAAATTGTGGTTTGTTTTTTCCGCGAAGAATTGAAGCAACTTCACTGGATAAACGTCCTAAAGAAACACCAGTAGCGTCGATAACGTACCATTTACGTTCTACTTCGCCGGGTTTCGCCATATAAGTTGTACGCATGAATTACCCTCCTAAATAAATTGAAACAAATTAGCTCCCGAAAACTGTTCCTAATTCCCGAAATGCTATTCTATATTTTTATTGTTTAAACACAACAACCTTCCGGGGCTTATTGTGGGGCAAACAATACCATAGTCCATAATACCGTTTTCCAGTCAAAAAGTCAATGCATTATTCAATATTTATTCGCTTATTTCACTCATAGTCAACTCGCCATAAATACAATCCTTGTGGTGGTGCTGTTTTGCTTATAAGTTTTTGTCTGTCAGAAGCTAGAAGTGCCTTTGTAATTTCATCTGGAGAAATACGACCTTGTCCAGCATCAAGTAAAGTTCCAGTCAAAATTCGCACCATATTATAAAGAAACCCGTTACCTTGAAAAGCAATCACTAAAGTCTCCTCATCTTCCTCGTAAAAATCAATGCTATAAAGCGTACGTATTTTCGAATCACGCTCTGTTCTCGCGGAACAAAAACTTGTAAAATCATGTTCGCCAATTAAGCGGCTGCTCGCAAGTTTCATTTTTTCCACATTAAGTTCATAGGGATAATGAAGCGCAAAATGCCGACTAAATGGATCAAAAACTTTTGTCCGTTTTATAACATAACGATATTCTTTTCCAACTGTGCCAAATCTAGCATGAAAATCTCCTGACACTTCTTCTACTGTTAAAAAACTAATATCAAATGGCGTCATTACCTGAAGTGCTTTTTGGAATTTCTCTGCTGAGATATCTAATTCTGAATCAAAATGAATCACTTGACCTTTCGCATGTACACCCGTATCAGTTCTCCCCGAAGCTGTCACCCGCACATTTTTCCCTTTATGCATCTTTTTCAGCGCTTTTTCAATTTCCGCTTGAACTGTCCGTGTGTTCGGCTGCACTTGATAACCATAGAACTCACTTCCATCATACGAAATTACCGCTTTATATCTTGTCATCCCGTTCAACTCCGCAACCAAAATAATAATCCACTTAAAATAACTAGTGAAATAAGTAAAAATGTATCTGCAAACCGCCAGTGTAACAAACGAAATCTCGTTCGTCCTTTACCACCGCGGTACCCCCTTGCTTCCATCGCAATCGCTAAATCTTCTGCACGTTTAAATGCACTAATAAATAACGGGACGAGAAGTGGAATAACCGCCTTAATCCGCTCGCTCCATTTGCCACTTGTAAATTCTACCCCACGTGCCTTTTGAGCCTTCAATATTTTCTCCGTCTCATCCATCAACGTAGGTATAAATCGTAACGAAATACTTAGCATAAGCGCAAGTTCGTGAACAGGCAGATGAAATAAGCGAAATGGAGCTAGGATTTTCTCTAGACCATCTGTTAGTTCAATTGGGCTTGTTGTTAATGTTAGCAAAGTGGTCATAAAAATAATTAGGACAAATCGACAAAACATCATAGCCCCATTTGCCAGTCCGAGCGTGGTTATTTGTAAAAAGCCTAAATCCACTAAAACCGTGCCGCCTTTTGTGAAAAAAACTTGTAGCAACAGTGTAATTAAAATTAGCCAAAATATCGGTTGTAACCCTTTAATAAAAAATAAAAATGGCACTTTCGAGGTTAAAACTAGATATAAAATATATAAAAACATTAATGCATACGTTTGCCAATTGTTAGCTAAAAAAACAATTGCGATAAACGCCATAACAGCAGTGATTTTCGCACGAGGATCAAGTCTATGTAACAAAGAATTTCCCGGGATATATCGTCCGAGAATCATTTTATCCATCATGATTAAGCCCCGCCCTTCGCTAAGTGTGGCGCCATTTCCGTTGTTAATTCAGTAATAGTCAAACAAGTTTTGGAAAGTTTAACATTAAATTTCTGCTCAAACAACCCTTGAAACCGCACAACATCAGGAACAGATAAACCAAGATCAATTAATTCAGCTGGATTAGCAAATATTTCTCGGGGGTTCCCAATTTGCAGTACCGTCCCCGCCTTCATTAAAACAATTTTTTCCGCATATCTCGCGGCGTCTTCCATACTGTGTGTTACAAGTACAGTTGTTAATCCTTTTTCTTTATGAAGATTATAAAACATCTCCATAATTTCTTCTCGCCCATGAGGATCTAGACCTGCAGTTGGTTCATCTAGCACGAGTACTTCGGGATCCATAGCCAAAACACCAGCAATCGCAACTCGACGCATTTGCCCACCCGAAAGTTCAAATGGAGAACGAGACAAAATATCTTCAGTTAGCCCTACTTCATAAATCACTTTTTTTGCTCGAATTTTGGCATCTTCTTCTGAGACACCAAAATTGATTGGTCCAAAGCAAATATCTTTTTCAACCGTCTCTTCAAATAACTGCGCCTCTGGAAACTGAAAAACTATCCCTACTTTTTTACGAAGATCTCGAAGTTTCTTTTGTTTTACTCCGGCAATAATTTCTCTATCACCAACTGTTATTTTACCTTCTGTTGGCATTAAAAGCGCATTTAAATGTTGGAGCAAGGTCGATTTACCTGAACCAGTATGTCCAATGATTGCGGAATAGCTACCAGAATCAAAAGAAACATTTACATCAAGTAATGCTCGCTTTTCAAACGGGCTATTTTTTTGGTAACAATAACCTAATTGTTCGAGTTTAATTTCCATAATTGATCCAGTAAGGCTCCTTCCGATAGCACGGTACTTCCAGTTTCAAAGCCACCAGCAACTAATTTTTCTTGCAATTCAATAATAAATGGTACGCCTAATCCAATTTTCCGCATCGCATCTGCCTGTTGGAAAATTTCTTTTGGTATCCCCTCACTATGAATTTCTCCTTCGTTCATCACAATTACTCGGTCAGCAAAAAGAACCTCATCCAAATCGTGCGTAATAGAAATAACTGTTATGTCTTCTTTTTCGCGCATAATCCGAATCGTTTCCATCACTTCCGCCCGGCCTCTTGGATCAAGCATGGAAGTTGCCTCATCTAAAATGATAACATCTGGTTGTAACGCAAGCACCCCAGCAATTGCAACCCGTTGTTTTTGACCACCTGAAAGTCTAGCTGGTTCATGTAATGCATAACTTTGCATTCCTACTTCATCTAGTGCTGATTCGACACGTTTTACCATTACATCATGCGGGATTCCATGGTTTTCAAGACCAAAAGCAACATCATCTTGGACTGTCGCACCCACAAATTGATTATCGGGATTTTGAAAAACCATTCCAACTTGCCTTCTAATTTCCCATATATTTTTTTCAGACAAAACAAAATGCCCGATTTTAATTAAACCATCTTCTGGAAAGAGCAGCCCATTTAGTAGTTTAGCAATGGTTGATTTTCCCGAACCATTATGGCCAACTAGCGCCAACCATTCACCTTTTTCCGCAGAAATTGTCACATCTTTGACTGCAAAATTCTCTGCATCTTCATATTTATAAAAAACGTGTTCCAATCTTACAAAACTTTCCGCCACGCTTAGCACCTCACTTTTTGACCATTCATTGTATATTATAGTATAAACATCCATCTGGCGCAAAATTTCCTTTTTGATTGCGTTCGTTTATTTGGGGTAAAAAGAAAGTACATAGAAACAAAGGAAGTGATACTATGTTACCCGATTTTATTTTACGTTTAGTTGTTGCTGGTGTTCTTGGGGCGATTATTGGCCTTGATCGGGAAATTCGAGCTAAAGAAGCAGGATTTAGAACACATTTTCTAGTCTCTCTTGGTAGTGCTTTAATTATGATTGTTTCGCAGTACGGCTTTTCAGAAATCGCCAAAATGCAAACTATATCATTTGATCCTAGTCGTGTCGCTGCACAGGTTGTTAGCGGTATTGGCTTTATTGGCGCAGGGACCATTATCATTCAAAAGAAATTTGTACGTGGTTTGACGACTGCAGCAGGACTTTGGGCTACTGCCGGAATTGGTCTTGCAGTTGGTGCGGGTATGTACGCTGTCGGAATAGCCGCTACTTTACTTACATTGATTGGTTTGGAGTTTCTTAGCATCGTTTTTAAATCCTTTGGTCTCCACACAACATCCCTAATGTATTCTACTACCGACAACTCCAATCTTGTGAAAATTACAGATAAAATCCAGCAAAATAACCAGCAGATAATTTCCTATAACACAGAAAGAGATATGGTTGGTGAAAACCTTATTTTTAAAGTGAATATTGTAATAAAAACAAAGAATAAGACCGATGAATCCGAACTATTTCACTTTATTCAAAACCTCCCTCATATGACAATTGAGAAAATGGAATAATCTAGCCCTCTTTCCAACCAAAACCGTTTGAATTGTTCACAGAATATCCATTTACATCAGACTTCTGTGTTTGCTATAATTCACCCGTCAGTATAAAAGTGAATAGAGAGAAGGGATGAGATGAAAAAACTTGTAACCAGAGAGCAGTCAACTTATGAGATGGATAAATTGACGCAACCTGCGCTTACAGTGAAAGATGGCTCGGTCGTCAAATTAAAAATAAAAGACCATTTCAATAGCCAAATTCACGAAGAACGCCTTCATTACGGGGAAATCGATTGGAAGCAGTTTTCACCTACAAGCGGACCAATTTTTGTTGATCAAGCAGTGCCTGGTGATTTACTCGCAGTAACGATTGAAAAAATCAAGCTCACAAGTAACGATACTGTATTGCTAAACGGGCCTAACATCGGGATACTAGATGATTTATTACCAAATAATAGTATTAGGCGTTACAAAATTCAAAATAATAAAATCATTTATTCTGAACAAATTAACATCAACGTAAAGAAAACGATTGGCTTATTAAAAACAGAATCTAGAAATGAGTCAAAGCCATTTCACCTGCCCACAAATTATGGTGGTACACTTGATTCATCACATCTGACAGAGGGAGCGACTGTTTTTTTACCAGTTGAAAAAAATGGCGGTTTACTTCATGTTGGTGATGTACATGCCACTACCGGTCTTGGAGAAATCACCTCAAGCTATGCAGAAATCCCAGCAGAAGTAACATTACGATTACAAATTTTAAAAAATAAAAAAGCGCCAACACCTGTCATCATTCAAGACAATTACTTAATTTGTATTGCCTCAAAACCTACTATCGAAAGTGCAGCTAAAACCGCCTTGCAAAACATGGTCAATTTGCTAACAGATAATAATCAGATGACCATTGAAGATGCCGTATTCTTACTATCACTTGATGGCGACTTTCAGATATGCCAGTTATGCCAACCTAACCAGACAGCGAGCATCAAATTAGCATTAGAATATTTTCCAGAAATGCCATTTTTATAAAAAAGACTCTATTGCGTAAAATTCACGCGATAGAGTTCTTTTTATATTTGTTCAAATTTACTTCCTTGGTAATTTTTATTTAGAAATAAAGCAAGTTGAATGGCTTCTTTCTCAGTCTGCTTTTGATTTTTCTTAGACATTTTTTTACTTAAATAAAAATGAAACACAATTTTTTCTCCTGTGATTTTATATCTCCAAGTACCATAAAACAAATCATCTAAAATCAATACTGCTTCGATTTGACCTGCAGACCGCCAAATCAGACTTACCTCTTTTTCGGTAGCTAACCAATCTTTTTTCTGATAACTAACAAAAAGCGGATCAAACTTACCGAGTAAAATTGGCTTTTCTGACTTTAGCTCTTTCTGAACTTCTGTTTTGCTATAATAGTTTCTCCCATCTTCACCTAGATAACAAAAATAAGTTGGGAGTAATTTATCAAGTGTCGCTTGAAATTCGAAGTTTGGTAGTCCCGTCCAATGCTTAAAATCTTGAATTGTTGCAGGACCATATGCGCTAAAATACCGTTCAACCATCTCTTCCAGCCCAGTATGCTCACGAGAAGTAGTTAGCCACGATTTTTCTGTCTCAGAATCTATCCAATAACGATGACTATAAAATTTGGTTTTTGGTGTCTCAGGAACACAAAACAATTTACCATCAAGAGAACCTTGGATAAAAACACCACCCCAAGTCATCAACTTTTTCGCTTGCTCGCCAAATAATTGCGCAAATGCTTCTTTAGGTATTTTTTCTTCACTCAAAAGCAACTGTTCCATTCCTTCTAAGAGTGCATCTAAATCATAACCAAGAGCCTCTGTATGCTTTTTTATCCAATTATTCCTATTCGCATATACATTATGAATAAAAAACCAGTCAGCGGGCGTATACATATGCACAGTCATTCTTTGACCCCATATTTTAATCAACTTTTTCTGATCATAATCGCTCTGCAAATCTTTTTTAGTTAGATTAGTTACACGATTAAATAGACTAATTTCGCCGAATTGCTGATATTGTGACTGTATGCCAAATAGCGCACTTGAAGCTACAGGTGCGCTAGAAAATTTATTATGTAGTAACCCAGAATTATACAAACGATTTTGAACTATTTCTGAGTTTGTTATCAGGTTCATCGACAGTCACTCCTTTGCTCTTCTTTGGAGTATACTATAGATGTTTTTTTAATACAGTGCAAGAAAAATATCACTTTTTAAGTTTGACCTGCATATCAAATTCTAAAGCAGGTCAAACAAAAAAAGCCTGCTTCCTAGCCTACGATTAAGTAGACTAAGAAACACAGAGCTAGACAAGGAAACAGAAAGTCTCCATATCATGACACTCCACTTGCTTTAAACGTTTTGTTATTAAACTAATTCAATAATAACCATTGGTGCGCCGTCACCGCGACGTGGACCTTTTTTCAAGATGCGAGTGTAACCACCTTGACGTTCCGCGTAACGTGGAGCAACATCATCAAATAGTTTTTGTAGCGCATAAACAGGACGGTTTTTCTTCACAGTAGAACCATCTTTACCTTTTGCATCTACTTGAACTACATCTACAACTTCATGACGAACAAAAGCAGCCGCTTGACGACGAGCGTGCAAGTCTCCTTTTTTCCCAGAAGTGATTAGTTTTTCAACAACTTTACGAATCTCTTTAGCGCGAGCTTCTGTTGTTTCAATACGTTCATGTACGATTAAATCCGTTGCAAGATCACGTAGTAAAGCTTTACGTTGTGAGCTTGTACGACCTAATTTTCTGTAACCCATGGAATTGCCTCCTTTATCAGTTTTCGTTTCTTAGAGATAAGCCAAGGTCAGCCAGTTTTACTTTTACTTCCTCAAGCGATTTACGTCCCAAGTTACGGACTTTCATCATATCGTCTTCGGATTTATCAGCAAGTTCCTGTACTGTATTGATTCCAGCGCGTTTTAAACAATTATATGAACGAACAGACAAGTCTAATTCCTCAATAGTCATTTCAAGCACTTTCTCTTTATGGCTTTCTTCTTTTTCAATCATAATTTCAGCTTTTTGCGCTTCATCTGTTAAGTTAACGAAGATACTTAAGTGCTCAGAAAGAATTTTAGCTCCAAGTGAAACTGCTTCTTCTGGGCTGATACTACCGTCAGTTAACACGTCAAACGTAAGCTTATCATAATTAGTTAATTGTCCAACACGGGTATTTTCCACTTGATAGTTCACACGGATAACCGGTGAAAAGATTGAATCAACAGGAAGTACACCAATTGGCATATTTTCGCGTTTATTTTGATCAGCAGGTGTATAACCACGACCACGAGTAGCATTTAAACGCACATGAAATTTAGCATTATCACTTAATGTAGCAATGTGTAAGTCGGGATTTAAAATCTCAATATCACTGTCATAATTAATGTCAGCTGCAGTTACTACACCAGGACCTTGCATATCAATTTCCAATGTTTTTTCTTCATCAGAATAGATTTTTAATGCAAGTTTTTTAATATTTAAAATCATGGTTGTTACATCTTCTACTACACCTTCAATTACAGAAAACTCATGTAAAGCTCCATCAATTTGGATAGAGGTTACTGCTGCACCTGGAAGAGAAGATAATAGAATACGACGTAAGGAGTTACCCAAAGTTGTACCATATCCACGCTCAAGTGGCTCTACAACAAACTTTCCATACTTGGCATCATCGCTGATCTCAATCGTCTCGATTTTTGGCTTTTCAATTTCGATCATTCAAATTTACCCTCCTTCAAAACGTCTAGAATATCAGTCTTTATGTCAAACTCTCTGCCTTAATAGTTAAGACAGTAAAAATCTACTATTGGCAAAAGAAAACGACCACTTATACGCGACGACGTTTTGGAGGACGACATCCGTTATGTGGAACTGGAGTTACATCTTTAATAGCTGTTACTTCAAGACCAGCTGCTTGTAGTGCACGGATAGCCGCTTCACGACCTGAACCAGGACCTTTAACAGTTACTTCTAATGTTTTTAAACCATGTTCTTGTGCTGATTTTGCTGCACTTTCAGCTGCCATTTGCGCTGCGAAAGGAGTAGATTTACGAGAACCTTTAAATCCTAGGGAACCTGCACTTGACCAAGCTAAAGCATTACCATGTGTGTCAGTAATCATTACGATCGTATTATTAAATGTAGAACGAATGTGTGCAATACCAGATTCGATATTCTTTTTCACACGGCGTTTACGAGTATTTGTTTTACGAGCCATTCACTAACTACCTCCTTTACTATTATTTCTTTTTGCCTGCTACTGTTTTGGACGGGCCTTTACGAGTACGGGCATTATTTTTTGTATTTTGTCCGCGAACTGGAAGTCCACGACGGTGACGCATGCCACGGTAAGAACCGATTTCGATTAGACGTTTAATGTTTAAGTTTACTTCACGACGAAGGTCACCTTCAACTTTAATACGGTCTAAGATTTCACGGATTTTACCTAGCTCTTCTTCAGTTAAATCACGAGTACGAGTATCTTCAGAAACACCAGCTTCAGCAAGAACTTTGCTAGCTGTTTGTTTACCGATACCATAAATGTAAGTCAGGGAAATAACAATACGTTTTTCACGTGGAACGTCCACACCTGCAATACGTGCCATTTACTTAAGCACCTCCTCTTATCCTTGTTTTTGTTTATGTTTTGGATTTTCACAAATTACCATTACTTTACCTTTACGACGAATAACTTTACATTTTTCGCACATAGGTTTCACTGATGGTCTTACTTTCATATAGATATACCTCCTTGTTTATTAGAGAAAATGTCTCTATAAACCGATAATTTCTAAGCTGGCGAACCAGACCGGTATATAAATTCAATTTCGGAGTGCAAATTATTTAAAACGATAAGTAATTCTTCCGCGTGTCAGGTCGTATGGAGAAAGCTCTACTGTCACTTTATCTCCGGGTAAAATACGAATGTAATGCATACGGATTTTACCTGAAACAGTTGCCAGTACTTTATGACCATTTTCGAGTTCTACATTGAACATCGCGTTTGGTAGAGTTTCTTGTACAACGCCTTCTACTTCAATAACATCTTCTTTTGCCATATGTTTGCTACCTCCTTCTTGTATTCTTGGATTTGTTCCTGATGCAGGCCTAATCCTTTCAGTGTAACTATTTCTCTTACATGAAAAAAACGTAAAACATGCAAAAATGGATGCACTTCTTTAAAAGGCAACTCAATTTCGCCAGCTTTTCAGACAACCTGTAAAAGTGAAATCCGTAAAACCAGAAGAACTGTTGCGCGCAAAAGTGTTGCGGCTGAACAGGTCAGGTAGAACATATACGTCATTCGGATGATCTTCAAACGGTTCTCTCGTTCATCATGATTTGCTTAGATGTCTTTATTCCACTGCCAATTACCCATTATACTACAAATTAAAATAATTTGCACGCATTGATTTTGACAGTGATTTCAGCACAGTTTACCCCTCAAAAAGAAGCAAGAATTTTTTCCACATCTACAAAAACGTCTTTAATATCTTGCTCGCCGTTTATGCTATGAAGCTTACTCTTTTCAGAATAAAAATCAAGAAGCGGCTTGGTCTGTTTCATATTAACATTTAGTCGATTTTCAACAGTTTCTTTCTTATCATCTTCACGTTGGTAAAGTTCTCCACCATCTAAATCACATTTCCCAGCTTCTTTGGGCGGGTTGTAAATTTCATGATAAGTTTTACCGCAAGTCCGACAAATCCAGCGACCTGTAAGACGTTTCATTAAAACATCTTTTTCGACATCAATGTTAATCACAGCATCAAGTTCTGTACCTAAGTCACTTAGAATATTTTCAAGCTCTTTTGCTTGTTCCACTGTACGAGGAAAACCATCAAGCAGGAAACCATTCTTAGCGTCATCTTCGGCTAAACGTTCACGAACGATACCATTTGTAACTTCATCAGGAACTAGGTCACCATTATCCATAAAGGATTTAGCTTTTTTTCCTAATTCTGTATTATTTTTCATAGCTGCTCGGAACATATCTCCAGTGGAAATATGAGGAATGTTGTATTTCTCAACAATCTGTTCCGCTTGTGTGCCTTTTCCGGCGCCGGGCAGTCCCATTAATACTAATTTCAACTGTTTCGCCCCTTATTACGCGCTAGCTCCTGCTAGGGAACCCTAACAAGAACTGCGTGTTATTTGATAAATCCCCGATAGTTCCTTTTTACAAGTTGTCCTTCGAGTTGTTTCGTAGTATCTAATGCTACCCCGATAACAATTAGTAGGCTTGTACCACCAACGGCAAGTGACTGCGGTAAACTAAATACAGTAGTACCGATAGTTGGAAGTATAGCAACCGCTGAAAGGAAAATTGCACCAACAAATGTTAATCGATAAAGAACCGATGTCAGATATGCTTGTGTTTCCCGACCAGGACGTTTACTAGGAATATACCCACCTTGCTTTTTCAAGTTATCTGCAACTTTCTCAGGGTTTACTTGAATGAAAGCGTAGAAATAAGTGAAAGCAACAATTAGTGCAACATATAAAATCATACCAATTGGTTTTGTGTAATCAAATACGTCTTTCAATACTTTTACAACATCATTACTTTGATCAAAGAAAGTAAGAATAGTTTGAGGTGTAATAATAAATGCACTTGCAAAGATAACTGGGATAACTCCGGCAGAGTTAAGTTTTAACGGCAAGTGTGTTGCTTGCGCGCCCGATTGTTTCGCTCCTGCTACACGTTTAGAGTATTGAATTGGAATTTTACGCAGTGCTTGTTGGAAGAAAATTACAGCTACAACAATAGCTAAAATCGCAACCACAACACCGGCAAGAGTTAATATGTGTAGGAAAAGTTGATCACCAGCGTTTTCAATTTGCGAAACGTATAATTGACGTACTCCATCTGGGATACGTGCAACAATACCAGCAAAGATAATGATAGAAACACCATTACCAACGCCTTTAACAGTGATTTGCTCACCTAACCACATTAAGAACATTGTACCTGTGGTTAGAACAATTGCAATAATGGCATATCTACCAATGGATGGTTCAATAACCAGACCAGCAGCTGACAAACGGTTAAATCCGTATGCCATACCAAATGCTTCAACCAAACCAAGTCCAATCGTCATGTATCGAGTAAGTTGATTGAGTTTTTTACGACCCATTTCGCCTTGTTTCGACCACTCAGTTAGCTTTGGAACAACATCCATTTGAAGTAACTGAACAATAATGGAAGATGTAATATAAGGCATTACACCCATGGCAAAAATTGAGAAGTTTTTTAACGCCCCACCATTAAATGTGTTTAAAAACCCCAAAATACCGCCATCCACACTAGATTGCAATGCTGCAGCGTTAACTCCCGGTACTGGCACAAATGTACCAATACGGAAAATAACTAACATTGCTAACGTAAATAGTATTTTTTTTCGGATGTCCGCTACTTTGAAGAAGTTAACTAACGTTTGAAACATTAGATCACCTCAGTTTTTCCGCCAGCCGCTTCAATTGCATCTTTAGCAGCTGCAGAGAATTTGTTCGCTTTCACAGTAAGTTTTTTCTCGATTTTACCGTCTGATAAAACCTTGATTCCAGATTTTTCGTTACGAATAATTCCAGTCTCAATTAAAAGTTCTGGTGTTACTTCTGTACCATCTTCAAAGCGGTTTAAAACATCTAAGTTCACGATTGCAAATTCTTTACGGTTGATATTTGTGAATCCACGTTTTGGAATACGACGGAAAAGTGGAAGTTGTCCACCTTCAAAGCCTAAACGTACGCCACCACCAGAACGAGCTTTTTGTCCTTTATGACCGCGTCCGGAAGTTTTGCCGTTACCAGAGCCTGTTCCACGACCAACACGATTACGTTCTTTACGAGAACCTTCTGAAGGCTTAAGTTCATGTAGTTTCATGTCAAGCACCTCCTCCTATTTAACAAATTCTATCAATTGCATATTATTATATTAAGCTTAAACTTCTTTGACGTCCACTAAATGACTTACTTTAGTGATCATCCCACGAATTGCAGGATTATCTTCTTTAACCACTACAGAATTTGTTTTACCAAGACCTAATGCTTGAACAGTTCTACGTTGTGGTTGAGGGCGTCCGATTAAGCTACGTTTTAAAGTGATTTCTAACTTCGCCATAACGATAATTCCCTCCTTATCCTAACAATTCTTCTACTGTTTTGCCACGAAGTTTCGCAACATCTTCAGCATTTTTAAGTTGTTTAATTCCGTCGATTGTAGCACGTACCATGTTAATTGGTGTATTAGATCCAAGCGATTTGGAAGATACATCAGCAACACCAGCAAGCTCTAGGACCGCACGAACGGGACCACCAGCAGTTACACCAGAACCGGCACTAGCAGGTTTAAGAAGAATTTCTCCGCCACCAAAATGTCCGACTACAGTGTGTGGAATTGTTGTATCTACAGTAGGTACTAACACCATGTTCTTTTTAGCATCCTCAACAGCTTTGCGGATTGCATCTGGAACTTCTTGTGCTTTACCAGTACCGAAACCAACATGACCATTTTTGTCTCCAACAACAACAAGTGCTGTGAAACGGAAACGACGTCCACCTTTAACTACTTTAGCAACACGGTTGATTGTAACAACGCGTTCTTCTAAATCTAATTTGTTTCCATCAATTTGCTCAGGCATGTAATATGTCCCTCCTTCTTATTAAAATTCTAGACCATTTTCACGAGCTGCTTCAGCAAGAGCTTTCACGCGGCCATGATATAAGTATCCTCCACGGTCAAAAGTGACAGAAGTAATACCTTTTTCGGAAGCACGTTTAGCAACTAGTTCGCCAACTTTGCTTGCTGCATCAACTTTGGATTCAGCAGAACCGAAATCTTTATCTAAATTAGACGCACTTGCAAGTGTCACACCATTTACATCATCAATTACTTGTGCATAAATGTTTTTGTTTGAACGGAATACGTTTAAACGTGGACGACTTTCAGTTCCGGAAATTTTAGAACGAACACGAGCATGTCTTTTTTTACGAACTTTATTTTTGTCGATTTTGGTAATCACACGACTCACCTCTTCTCTCATTTGCCTAATTAAGCGGCATTATTTACCAGTTTTACCTTCTTTACGGCGTACATGTTCGCCTTCGTAACGAATACCTTTACCTTTATACGGCTCTGGTGGACGTACAGCGCGAATGTTTGCAGCTAGTTCTCCAACGTGTTCTTTGTTGTATCCTTTAACAATCACTTGTGTGTTTGCAGGAACTTCAATTTCTACGCCTTTAGGAGCAACAAATTCTACTGGATGAGAGTACCCTACGTTAAGAACAAGCTTGTCGCCTTGTTTTTGCGCACGGTAACCAACACCGATAAGTTCTAATTTTTTTTCATAACCCTCGGAAACTCCGACAACCATGTTATTTAAAATAGCACGTGTTGTACCATGAAGCGCGCGGTGGTTTTTATTATCAGTCGGGCGAGAAACGTTAATTTCATTGCCTTCAATATTAATAGTAATTTCTGGGTTGAACTCTTTTACAAGTTCACCTTTAGGACCTTTAACTGTTGCTGTTGATCCATTAAGTGTAACTGTTACACCTGCAGGAATCACAATAGTTTTTTTACCTATACGGGACATTTATTGCACCTCCTTATGGTTTACTTTTTCTTACCAAACGTATGCTAGTACTTCTCCGCCGACTTGTTTAGCACGGGCTTCTTTGTCGGTTAAAACGCCTTGGGAAGTAGACACGATTGCGATACCTAGACCGTTAAGTACTTTAGGCACCTCAGTTGATTTTGCATATACACGTAAACCTGGCTTACTAATACGTTTCAAACCAGTGATTACACGTTCGCCAGTCGCTCCATATTTTAAGAAAACACGGATTGTTCCAGCATTGTCATCTTCAATATATTCAACGTCACGGATAAAACCTTCACGCTTTAATATTTCAGCAATTTCTTTTTTGATTTTGGATGCAGGCAGTTCTAATTTGTCATGTTTAACCATGTTTGCATTACGAATGCGAGTTAGAAAATCTGCAATTGGATCTGTCATCACCATGTATAATACCCTCCTTCCTTAAACTCTTTCTTACCAGCTTGCTTTTTTCACGCCGGGAATTTGACCTTTATAGGCAAGTTCACGGAAACAAATACGGCATAATTTAAATTTGCGAATAACGGAATGTGGACGACCACAACGTTCACAACGAGTATATGCTTGAACAGCGTATTTTGGTGTGCGTTTTTGCTTCGCGATCATTGATTTCTTAGCCACGTTTACGCCTCCCTACTAAAATTAATTTTGATTACTTTTGAAATGGCATCCCTAGTTGAGTAAGTAACTCATGAGATTCTTCATCACTTTTGGCAGTTGTAACGATTACTACGTCCATACCGCGTACTTTTGATACTTGATCGTAATCAATTTCAGGGAAAATAAGTTGCTCTCTTACACCCAACGTATAGTTACCACGGCCATCGAAAGCTTTTTTCGATACACCACGGAAATCACGAACACGTGGAAGTGAAACAGTAACTAATTTATCTAAGAAATCATACATGCGTTCACCACGCAAAGTTACTTTAGCACCGATTGGCATTCCTTCACGAAGACGGAAACCAGCGATAGAATTTTTAGCTTTTGTAATTACAGGTTTTTGACCAGTGATAAGAGCTAACTCCTCAACTGCACTGTCTAAAACTTTAGCATTTGCTGTAGCGTCACCAACACCAGTGTTGATTACGATTTTATCTATTTTTGGAACCTCCATTACGGAGTCATAATTGAATTTGCTCATTAAAGCAGGAACAATTTCCTTAAGATATTGATCTTTAAGGCGATTCATGTAATATTCCCTCCTTCCTACGACTATTATTTATCTATTACTTCACCGGATTTTTTTGCTACGCGTACTTTTTTATCACCTTTAACTTCGTAGCCTACACGAGTAGGTTCGCCTGTTTTAGGATCAATTAGCATTACGTTTGAAACATGGATCGGTGCTTCAACATTCAAGATTCCGCCTTGCGGGTTGATGTTGGAAGGTTTTGTATGTTTTTTAACCATATTAATTCCTTCAATAAGTACGCGGTCTTTTTTCGGAAATGCTGCGAGCACTTTGCCGGATTTGCCTTTATCTTTACCAGTAATAACTTTTACTTTATCACCTTTTTTGACATGCATTGGTATAGCACCTCCTTGATTTCTTGGAACTTATTTTTTAAAGAACTTCTGGAGCTAAAGAAACGATCTTCATAAAGTTGTTTTCACGAAGTTCGCGAGCAACAGGTCCAAAAATACGTGTTCCACGAGGACTTTTATCGTCACGGATAATGACACATGCATTTTCATCAAACTTGATGTAAGAACCGTCTTGACGACGTGCTCCACTCTTGGTACGAACGATTACTGCTTTAACAACTTCACCTTTTTTGACAACGCCGCCTGGTGTTGCTTGTTTAACGGTACACACGACAACATCGCCAATGTTAGCAGTTTTGCGTCCTGATCCACCTAGCACTTTAATTGTTAAAACTTCACGCGCGCCAGAGTTATCAGCCACTTTCATACGACTTTCTTGTTGAATCATTAGGACACCCTCCTTCCAGAATAACGGGTCGGAAAAATTGCACTTGGCAATTCTTCACAATCTATTTTTAACTTTTGATTTAGATAATTACTGCTTCTTCTACAACTTCTAATAAACGGAAATGTTTAGTTGCAGACAATGGACGAGTTTCGGAAATACGAACTACATCGCCAGTTTTTGCAATGTTATTTTCATCATGCGCTTTGAATTTTTTAGAATACTTCACGCGTTTACCGTACAAACCATGTTTCTTGTACGTTTCAACAACCACGGTAATTGTTTTATCCATTTTGTCGGATACAACACGACCAGTATAAACTTTACGTTGGTTACGGTCAGCCATGTATTAAAACCTCCTTACGATTCTTTTTTAAGCAAGTTCTCTTTCTCGAACGATTGTTTTCATACGGGCAATTGCTTTACGAACCTCACGAATACGTGCGGTGTTTTCTAATTGACCAGTAGCTAATTGAAAGCGCAGGTTGAAGAGCTCTTCTTTCAAAGCTTTTTCTTGATCTTGGATTTCGGTAGTGGATAAATCACGGATATCATTAGCTTTCATTTGCTTCACCACCAATTTCTTCGCGTTTAACGATCTTAGTTTTGACCGGCAGTTTGTGTGCTGCTAGACGTAATGCTTCACGCGCTACATCTTCAGGAACACCTGCGATTTCAAACATAATTTTGCCGCGTTTGACTGGGCTTACCCAACCTTCCGGAGCACCTTTACCTTTACCCATCCGAACCCCGATTGGTTTAGAAGTGTAAGATTTATGAGGGAAAATTTTAATCCAAACTTTACCGCCACGTTTCATGTAACGAGTCATTGCGATACGAGCTGCTTCGATTTGACGGTTTGTAATCCAAGAAGCTTCAACTGCTTGAAGACCATATTCACCAAATGCAACTTCAGTTCCGCCTTTCGCGCGTCCACGCATGTTTCCGCGGAATTCACGACGGTATTTTACACGTTTAGGAACTAACATTATTATTTTCCTCCTTCCACATTGTTTTTCTTCGTAGGAAGGACTTCACCACGGTAGATCCAGACTTTAACGCCTAGTTTACCATAAGTTGTGTCAGCTTCTTCCCATGCGTAGTCGATGTCGGCACGCAATGTATGAAGAGGTACTGTTCCTTCGCTATAGTGTTCAGCACGAGCGATATCCGCTCCGCCAAGACGACCAGATACTTGAGTTTTGATACCTTTTGCTCCAGCACGCATAGTACGTTGGATAGCTTGTTTTTGCGCACGACGGAAAGATACACGACCTTCCAATTGACGAGCGATATTTTCAGCAACCAGTTTTGCGTCTAGGTCAGCACGTTTAATTTCTACAATGTTGATATGGACACGTTTTTTAGTAAGTTCGTTTAAGTTTTTGCGTAATGCTTCAACTTCAGAACCACCTTTACCGATAACCATACCAGGTTTAGCAGTATGAATAGTGATATTCACACGATTAGCTGCACGTTCGATTTCTACACGAGAAACAGAAGCGTCAGATAAACGTTTTGCAACATAATCACGGATGCGTAAATCTTCATGTAAGAAGTCCGCATAATCTTTTTCCGCGTACCATTTGGAGTCCCAATCACGGATGACACCGATACGCATACCTATTGGATGTACTTTTTGACCCACGAATTATCCCTCCTTCACTTCAGATACCACAACTGTAATGTGGCTAGTACGTTTGTTGATTGCACTTGCACGACCTTGTGCACGTGGACGGAAACGTTTAAGTGTTGGACCTTCGTCAACAAATGCTTCCTCTACTACAAGGTTGTTAATGTCTAAATCATAATTATGCTCTGCGTTAGCAATAGCGGATTTTAATACTTTTTCAATAATTGGGGAAGCGGATCTTGGAGTATACTTCAAGATTGCAATTGCTTCGCCAACTTGCTTGCCTCGAATTAAATCAATGACGATTCTAGCTTTGCGAGGAGCAATACGAACCGTTTTGGCAACGGCTTTTGCGCTTGTAACTTCACTTGCCATTAGGATATCCTCCTCTCAAATTAGCGTTTAGTTTTTTTATCGTCGCCCGCATGACCGCGGTACGTACGAGTTGGTGCGAATTCGCCCAGTTTGTGTCCTACCATATCTTCTTGAACATAAACAGGAACGTGTTTACGTCCATCATATACTGCGATTGTTTGTCCAACAAAAGTTGGGAAAATCGTGGAGCGACGAGACCAAGTTTTAATTACTTGTTTCTTTTCGCTTTCTGCTGCTGCTTCCACTTTCTTCATCAAGTGATCATCAACAAAAGGTCCTTTTTTCAAACTACGACCCATGACGGAACCTCCCTTCGCATAGTCAGGAAGCTGAGAACACATGTCCTCGCTATCCTGCTACCAATTTTATTCAATCTATTATGCCGATTATTTTTTCTTACGACGACGTACGATAAATTTATCGGAGTTGTTATTTTTCTTACGTGTTTTGTATCCAAGAGTTGGTTTACCCCATGGAGACATTGGTGATTTACGACCGATTGGTGCTTTACCTTCACCACCACCGTGCGGGTGATCGTTCGGGTTCATTACAGATCCACGAACAGTTGGGCGTTTACCCATCCAACGTGAACGACCTGCTTTACCAATGTTGATAAGTTCATGTTGTTCATTACCAACTTGACCGATTGTAGCACGACAAGTAGCAAGAATCATACGAACCTCACCAGAGTTTAAGCGGATTAATACGTATTTACCTTCTTTACCAAGCACTTGAGCACTTGTTCCAGCAGAACGTACTAATTGTCCACCTTTACCAGGTTTCATTTCGATATTGTGGATAACAGTACCCACTGGAATATCTTTTAATTCTAGTGCATTACCGATTTTAATGTCGGCTTCTGCTCCTGAATAAATTGTTTGACCTACTTCAAGGCCTTTTGCTGCAATGATGTAACGTTTTTCTCCATCAGCATAGTTGATTAGAGCAATATTAGCAGAACGGTTTGGATCGTACTCGATCGTTGCAACGCGTCCTGGAACACCATCTTTGTTACGTTTGAAATCAATCACGCGGTATTGGCGTTTATGTCCACCGCCGTGATGACGAACAGTTAACTTACCTTGGTTATTGCGTCCGGCTTTCTTTTTAAGAGGACGTAGTAAAGATTTTTCTGGAGTACTTGTAGTAATCTCAGCGAAATCTGAACTAGTCATATGCCGGCGCCCGTTTGTGGTAGGTTTATACTTTTTGATCGCCATTGTTTCCCCTCCTCGTTAGATTTATTTAAAGTTAGACGAATTATACTTCAAAGAATTGAATTTCTTTGCTGTCAGCTGTAACAGTAACAATCGCTTTACGACGTTTGTTAGTGTAACCTGCATAACGGCCCATACGTTTAAGTTTGCCTTTGTAATTCATTACGTTTACTTTAGCAACTTTCACGTCGAAAATTTCTTCAATTGCGTATTTTACTTGCGTTTTAGTTGCGCGAGTATCTACTTCAAATGTATATTTCTTATCGTCGAGAATACTTGTAGATTCTTCAGTTACAACCGGGCGCTTAATGATGTCGCGTGCATCCATTATGCGAGCACCTCCTCTACTTTTTCGACAGCTGCTTTTGTGATAATTAACTTATCATGTTTAGCAACTTCTAGTACTGAGATACTTTCAGCTGGAATAACTGTAATGCCTTGTAAGTTGCGTGCAGATAATTCTACATTTTCACTTTCACCGGCAACTACGATTAGTGCCTTAGTATCTACAGAGATATTTTTAAGAAAAGCCGCAAATTCTTTTGTTTTAGGTGCATCGAAAGCTAAACCTTCAAGTACAACTAATTTTTCTTCATTTACTTTAGAAGAAAGAATTGATTTAATCGCTAAACGACGAACTTTCTTAGGTAATTTGTAAGCATATGAACGAGGTGTTGGGCCGAATACGACACCACCGCCACGCCATTGTGGGGAACGGATTGAACCTTGACGGGCACGACCTGTACCTTTTTGACGCCATGGTTTACGTCCGCCACCACGTACTTCTGAACGATTTTTCACTTTATGAGTCCCTTGACGTAGGGATGCACGTTGGCTCAAAATCACATCAACAACAACTTTTTCATTTGGTTCGATACCGAAAACAGTGTCGTTTAAAGTAATTTCGCCAGCGTTTGTTCCATCTTGTTTAAGTAAGCTTAATTTTGGCATTCGTTAGTCCTCCTTTCCAAATAAATTATTTTGCTTTAGTAGCAGTTTTAATTTGAACTAATGCTTTTTTAGCGCCTGGAACGTTACCTTTTACTAAAAGAACGTTCTTTTCAACGTCTACTTTTACGATTTCTAGGTTTTGGATAGTGATTTGTTCTCCACCCATACGACCTGGAAGTAGTTTATTTTTGAAAACACGGTTAGGTGCTACTGGACCCATTGAACCAGGGCGACGATGGTAACGGGAACCGTGGGCCATAGGGCCGCGGGATTGTCCGTGGCGTTTAATAACACCTTGGAATCCTTTACCTTTCGATACGCCTGTCGCGTCGATGATGTCACCTTCTGCGAATACGTCTACTTTTACTTCTGCACCAATCTCATACTCGTCTAAGTTTACATCGCGGAATTCGCGAATGAAGCGCTTAGGAGTAGTATTGGCTTTTGCTACATGACCTTGTTCGGGTTTGTTTGACAATTTTGCTCGCTTATCTTCGAAACCGATTTGTACAGCTTCGTAGCCGTCAGTTTCAACAGTTTTCTTTTGAAGTACCACGTTTTGTGCTGCTTCAATTACTGTTACTGGAATAAGTTCGCCGTTTTCAGTGAAAACTTGTGTCATCCCTACTTTTCTACCTAAGATTCCTTTGGTCATGAGTCACACCTCCTGTTAATTTAATATATTCTTATTATAGTTTGATTTCGATGTCCACACCGCTTGGCAAGTCTAAACGCATCAAGCTATCAACTGTTTGTGGTGTTGGATTAACGATGTCGATTAAACGTTTGTGTGTACGCATTTCGAATTGCTCACGAGAATCTTTATATTTGTGGACCGCACGCAAGACTGTGTAGATTGACTTCTCTGTTGGAAGTGGGATTGGACCAGATACGGAAGCACCTGAGCGTTTCGCTGTTTCTACAATCTTTTCTGCTGATTGATCCAAAATACGGTGATCATACGCTTTTAAACGAATACGAATTTTTTGTTTTGCCATTACTTTCCCTCCTTTTCGCCTATTTTCAAAATAGACATTCTCCGTGAAAATTACCTGAACATCCGCCATGGCAAAGCGGCCGGGTGTGTCAGCAACCTTTCACTTCATCACATGGGCATTCCCGGCAATACCGGGGTGCTTTTTGCCAAAAGGGCAGACCAATGCCTGTCCATTTGCACTTTATCTATTATACACGGGTTAGGCATAGTAATCAACCGCTTTTCAAAAAAAGTTTCAAGTTATTTTTATTGAAGCTTTTATATAGTAGAAACACACTTTATATATAATAGAAAACGGCTATATATATGGATTTTACGCATACAAAAAAACATCCGTAAAGACCGAATGTTTTTAGGTTGACCGAAGTACTAATAATCCTATTGTTAAAAGAACCATTACAAATCCTGCAATCAAGTCCCCGAAACGCCAATGCAGTATCCGAAAACGCGTCCTTCCTTCACCGCCTCTATATCCTCTTGCTTCCATCGCGTCAGCAAGCTCTTCCGCACGATTAAAGGAACTAACAAACAGCGGAATAAAAATCGGCACTACCACTTTCATTTGTTCAAATAAATTCCCTTCACCAAAATCTACACCACGTGCACGCTGAGCTTTCATAATTTTGTCTGTCTCACCCATAAGTGTAGGGATAAAGCGTAACGCCACAGAAATCATTAAAGCAATATCGTTTACAGGAACTTTTAGCACTGCGAAAGGTCGAAGGATATAAGCTATTGCATCTGTTAAATCCATGGGAGTAGTTGTTAATGTGATGACTGTTGACATCATTATTATAAGCGCAAAACGTAAAAATACAAAAACACCATTTAAAAGTCCGAATGAAGATATTGTAAACGGACCCCAGTCAATATAAATTGTTCCACCACTCGTAAACAAGACCTGCATGATGACTGTAAATAGAATCAACCAAATGAGCGGTTTTATTCCTTTGATGAAAACTTTTACTTTAATTCCAGTTAACTGGATAATCATTAGTGTGAACAAAACCATTAAGGCATATGTCCACCAGTTGTTTGCTAAAAATAAAATTCCAATATAATAAAAACCTGCGAGTAGCTTTGTTCTTGCATCAAGGCCATGAATCAAGGACTCCCCTGGAACAAAGCGACCTAATATTAGCTTTTCTATCATTCAAAGAAGCCCCCTTTCCTTATGCCAATTTTTGTAACAGAACGCTCACTGCCATTAAGATTGTCAATGTCGCATTGATCAGTACAAAATTCCGTATTCCGATAACAAATGTTTTCGATTTTACTTGCTCTTTGTTAAATTTAACCAAATTACGATAGACTGGATAAGCTACAAGTAGTGACAGCAGCATAATAGGATGCAAGAAGCCAACTGCAACGGAAACAGCTACGGCTAAAAATGATGCATAATATAATCCATTAAATAGTATGACACCCATTTTTCTTCCTATATAATAAGGAAGTGTATAACGATGGTTTCTAATATCTTCGTCTAAATCGCATAAGTTATTCGCCAACATAATGTTAGCAATCGTAAAAATACACGGTAAGGATACCACACCTATCCGAATAATTTCTATTAAATTGAACTGAATTGTAACCATTTCCCCTTGCCAAAGTAAATTTGCAATTCCAGCATCATAAGCATTTACATATACTGCTAAAAAGAATATGCCAAATCCCATTGTCACACCTGAGAAAATTTCTCCTAAGGGCATACGAGAAAGTGGTACAGGTCCAAATGTATACAAAATACCAATACAAAAACAAACAAAGCCAATTAATAGCACAAGCAAGTCGGTTCTAACTACTAGCCAAACACCTAAACCAGTTGCAATAAAGAACATTAGAAAAATCGTGATTATAACTGTTCGTTCAGAAATGCGTTCTTGCCCGATGACATTACTTGTTGTTCGATAATCGTAATCATGATTATCTGTTGCTTTACGATAATCCATATAATTATTAATTGCCGTTGTAGTTAAATCGAATATCAACATGGCGCCAAAAAATATGAGTGTATTAACTGGCTTAAATAAATCATATTGATAGACAACAAATAACGTCCCTAGCATAAATGGGAATACACTAGCAATTTTAGTCTGAATTTCGACTAATTTCAAAAAAGACGGAATCGACATAGCCCCTTTTTAACCCCTTTCTGACATAAAGTGAGCAGATTTTGTCAAAGTTCTGCTCACTTTCTTCTATATTAAATAGTTTTATTTTAATGTTTCCATTTCAAAGTTTTTGTCGGTTAATTCAAATTGCCCTTTCAATCCAGAAGTTTCGTATACTTTTTTATCTTTACTAATAAAAATAGCATCTACTCCTTTAAATTGTTCAATGTAATCCATTCCGCCTTTAACACCTTTGGAGAATGTAGCAGTGGATAGGCCGTCGCCATCGATTGATTTTTTGGATACAATCGAAACTCCTGCAATATCGTTATCAAATGGATAGCCGGTTTTCGGATCTAAAATATGGTGGTATGTTTTTCCATCCACTTCTAAATATCGCTCATAAATACCAGATGTCACAATCGACATGTTCGCTTCTGGAAGTTTCCCAATCACACTACCTCGAGGGGAAAATGGATCTTGAATTCCTACATTCCACTTATTACCATTTGGATTATTTCCTTGTACATAAATATTTCCGCCTAAATCAATAATGGAAGTCGTTACTTTATTTTCTTTAAATACTTTGAGCGTTTCATCTGTAATGTATCCTTTAGCAATCGCTCCTAGATCAAGCTCCATTCCTTCTTTTTCAAGATAAACAGTTTTGTCTTTATCATTCATTTTGACGTTTTTGTAATTAATTAATGGTAAAACAGCGTCAATTTCTGCTTGTGAAGGTTTACGTGCATCAGAAAAACCGATGTGCCATAAAGAGGTTAACGGACCAATGGTAATATCAAAGCTTCCTCCAGAGTTTTCAGAGTACTTAAGCCCTTCTTGAATTAGATAGTAAATATCATCTGACACTTTTACTGGTTTTTTTCCAGCTTGTTCATTTATTTTATCTACTTCTGATGTTTTTCCAGAGTCACTTGTTGTAATCTTAGCTGCTAATTCTTTAATGCGATCAAAGCCTTTATCAAGAACGGCTTCTTTATCTTTATCATAAATCTTTAATGTAACCACTGTCCCCATGAGGAAGTCGGTTTTAGAGTATGGTTGATCAATTAGGTTTTTCGAATCACTTGGTTTTTCAGCTGTATCTTCTTTGGCGTTTCCACAAGCTGACACAACGAGCACCAACATAATTATCGAAAGTATTAATTTCCATTTATTCATTAGCTTTTACACCTTTCTAATCATGATCTTTACTTGAATAACTATAGCGTAATTAAAGGAATAAATCTACAGTAAAAGGGGGCAATTCCTTGTTTTTCGATAAAAAAATCGGCTAGCCCAAGAATAAGGGCCAGCCGTTTTGTACGTTTCTTTGCAGAAATTATTCAGCTTCTACTAGGTTGTACACTTTAATTGTATCTGTGTTACCATTTTGAGCTGCATTTTCAAGTTGTGCAGCGTAGATTTTGAATTGGTTAGAAGAGTTAGTTGCACCAGAAACTGTATCTACTTCAGCAGGAGCTTGTTTATCTACAAGAGATTTGTTAAGTGCTGGAATATATTCAGCTGGACCAGTACCTTCTTTTGCTTTCATATTTTTTTCATACTCAGCATCGTCTGATTTAAGGTTGCCGTCTTTATCAACATAGTTGTAATCAGATTTAGTGATTTTACCATCTTTTACTTCAATGCTGAATGCCACACGATAATTGTGTGAGTAGTTTTGTTCTTCTAATTTATAAGTTCCATCTTCCATTTTAGCTAAATTGTTGATGGAAATTGTAGTTGTATCAGCTTTTTGTGCTGCTTGGATTAATTGGTTAGCGTAGTTAATGAAAACGTCAGAAGAATGAGTTGCTCCTGAAACTACTTCTACAGATCCTGCTGCTTGTTTTTCAACTAAAGAATCATTTAGTTGTTTCAAGTATTCTTGAGGACCAACGCCTTCTTTTGCTTTCATAGCTTTTTCGTAGTCTGCATCTTCAGATTTTAATTTGCCATCTTTATTTTTGTAATCATAGTCGGATTTTGTGATTTTGCCATCTTTTACTTCGATGGACATAAATGCTTTCCAACCATTGTCATCGTAATTTTTTTCTTCTAATTTGTAAGTACCATCAGTCATAGTACCATCAGTTTTTGCTGCTGTTTTCTTTGTTTCTGTTTGTTTTGTGTCTGAGTCTTTCTTGTCCTTGCTGCTATCATCGCTACTACCGCAACCTACTAGTAATAAACTTGAAGCCATTACTACGGTAATACCCATTGCTACTTTTTTCAATTTCATATTTGCTCCCACCTTTTGTTTTATTAAAACGTTGATTGTGATAACGTGAACACAGACGAATAATCCGGTAAAGCGATATCACTTTTACAATACAAATGATACCATCAGCGCCTCCTTTTGTCTACTGTAATTCTATAGACGTAATTTATCTAATTTTCTAAAAAATGACTATTGATGTATATCGTATTAATAAAAGCACACTTGCTAAAGAAAATTGGAAACAAAAATGCCTAAAAACCTAGTAGAAACAGGGACTTTATAACTGCTTAATTTTATTCTATTTGTATAAAGTCCTATTTTTCACTTTTTAGATTAGAATTATTCTATACTATCTAGACATTAGTAGGAGGTTTCTGTTAAACTATGATAGGTTATAATAATACTGTGGGGAATTTTGGACTCATTTTATTTTTGTGAATAAACTTACAAGGAGTTGAGGAAGCATATGCCTGAAAAGAATATTGTCTTAATTGGGGCAGGATATGCAGGTGTACACGCTGCTAAGAAATTAGCAAAGAAATACAAGAAAGACAAAGACGTTAATATTACATTAATTGATCGTCA
Source organism: Listeria immobilis (assembly GCF_014322845.1). NCBI lineage: Bacteria > Bacillati > Bacillota > Bacilli > Caryophanales > Listeriaceae > Listeria > Listeria immobilis. Next base: position 36,250 of record NZ_JAASUA010000014.1, read on the forward strand.
TTCGTACCATACGATGATGACTGAACTTCATGAAGTTGCTGGTGGTCGTGTTGAACCAACTGCAGTTCAATATGATTTACGTCGTTTGTTTAATAGAACAAAAGTTAATCTTGTAACTGATAACGTGACGCATGTAGATCATGATAAAAAAATTGTAACAACAGAACACGGAAGCTATCCATTTGATTACCTAGTATTAGGTATGGGCGGCGAACCTAATGATTTTGGAACACCTGGTGTAAGCGAAAATGGTTTCACACTTTGGTCTTGGGAAGATTCTGTTAAGTTACGCAAACATATTGAAGAAACTGTAACAAAAGCATCTCTTGAACAAGATGTAGAAAAACGCAAAGCAATGTTATCATTTGTTGTTTGTGGATCCGGTTTTACTGGTATCGAAATGGTTGGGGAACTTTTAGAATGGAAAAATCGCTTAGCAAAAGATAACAAAATTGATCCTTCTGAAATTAAATTAGTTGTCGTAGAGGCAGCTCCAACTATTCTTAACATGCTAGAAAGAAGAGACGCTGACAAAGCAGAACGTTACATGGTTAAAAAAGGTATTGAAATCTTGAAAAACGCTGCAATTGTTGAAGTTAAACCTGATAGCATTGTGCTTAAATCTGGCGAAGAAATTCCAACAAGTACTTTAATCTGGACTGCTGGTGTTCGTGCTAACTCTGATACAAAAGATTACGGCATGGAAGCTGCTCGTGCAGGACGTTTAAAAGTAAATCAATATATGGAAGCAGAAGGTCTTAAAGATGTTTATGTCGTTGGTGACCTTGCTTACTTTGAAGATGAAGAAGGCAAACCAACACCGCAAATCGTTGAAGGTGCTGAACAAACTGCTCTAACTGCAGCGAAAAGTATCATCGTTGAAATGAGCGGTACTGGTGAAAAAGAAGCCTTCCAAGGTAAATATCATGGAGTTATGGTTTCAATTGGCGCTAAATATGGCGTTGCTCACCTTGGTGGTATGCATCTATCTGGTTGGTTCGCTATTTTAATGAAACATATGGTTAACCTTTATTACTTCTTTGGTATTCGTAGTGGTTATTACATGTGGCAATATGTTATGCATGAATTCTTCCATATTAAAGATCACCGTAATATCTTCCGTGGTTGGACTTCTCGTTACGGAAACGTACTATGGACACTTCCATTACGTGTTTATCTAGGTTGGTTCTGGATTGACGAAGCTCTTTCTAAAATCTACGGCGAAACAACTTGGGATAAAGTAAGTATTACGAATTTAAAACCATTATTTAATGGTGTTGGTTCTGATTCTTGGTTAACTGCTACAACTTCTAAAATGCCATTCGAATGGTTACAAACTTCCGCTACATCTGGCGCGAGTCAAGCTGCCGGAGATGCTGCTGGTGCTGCTGCAACAAACGTAACAACACCAATTCTTAGTCATATGCCTGGTTGGTTTGAATGGATTATGAAACTTCTAATGCCAAACCTTGATGTTGCATTAGTTATGCAAAAAGTTGTTCCTTTTGTTGAACTTGCAATTGGTCTTGCTATGGTTGTTGGTCTATTCACTTGGCTAGTAAGTATCGGAAGTGCCGGATTCCTAGTAATGTTCACTCTAAGTGCTATGCTTGGTTGGGACAAATTCTGGGCGTTACCAGCTTCTATCGCACTTCTAAATGGTGCTGGTCGTACATTCGGTCTTGATTATTGGGCAGTTCCTTGGTTCCAAAAACATCTTGGTCATTGGTGGTACGGAAAACCAAAATCTGTTTATAGAGACAAATAAAATAACTACTAGTAAAATTTAAATAAAAAATCGGGAGTGCATCCAAAAGCCGTTTTTGGCATAGGAAGTGCTTCCGTTTTTATTATTTATTCGTTTTCTGGACTTTTTCCTATTATATTTGAGCGATATCCTTTAAAATAGGATTTGGATATGACTTTTGAAAAGGAGGCAATGCGGTGAAGAAGTATTTATATATGGTAAAACGTTGGGATATTATTATTATTTTATCTCTTTGTGTGCTTTCCTTTTTACCGATTGCTATTTTTTCATTTGTTAAAGCGAATGAACCGGCTCCTGCTAGCGGAAAAACAGAACTTATCGCGGTTATTTCGGTGGATAGCAAGGAATATAAAACCGTCACACTCACGGGACATAAGGGGACTGAAAGCTTTGATGTGACACAACCCGATGGACATTCTAATACTATCGAGGTTTCAGGCGAAGAAATCCGGATTAGTAAGGCGAACTGTAATGATCAAGTATGTGTCCGAACTGGCGCGATTGACAAACAAGGAGATACTGTTGTTTGCCTACCGCATAAACTAGTAATTGAAGTAAAAGCGAGCGATGGGAGTTCAGGTGATTCAGATGATCCAATTATCTCTTCCTGACCTTATCCTCTAATAGATAGGAAAGTGTTTCTATGACAAAAAATAGACGATTAGTATATATAGCACTACTAGCCGCACAAGCAGTTGTTATAAGTTTGCTGGAACGCGCGATTCCGTTTCCTTTTGCCTTTGCACCAGGAGCAAAATTAGGACTTGCTAATATCATTACTTGTATTTCACTCTATACGTTATCAGCAAAAGATACATTTATGATTATTTGCATTAGACTTGTATTATCTACTTTGCTCGGCGGAACGATTTCCACGTTTATGTATAGTGCTGCGGGGGCGATACTGAGTTTTCTTGGGATGTGGCTAGTCCAAAAACTTGGGCCAAAACGTGTTAGCATTATTGGGGTTAGTGTTACTGGTGGAATTCTGCATAATGTTGGGCAACTTGTTATCGCAAGTTGGATTGCAGGTACTTGGTCGGTCATGCTTTACTTGCCAGTATTATCATTTATCGGGATTCTTTCAGGTATCGCAGTCGGTATCGCTGCAAACTATCTACTAAAAAACGTCCAAACATTACGCATGTTTGCCGATGCAAAACAAAATCAAGCAGCGACACAAAAATAATATTTAAAAAAGGAGTTCAATATGCAACTTCATGCTATGTGGGATGACTATCCTGCGCTTTCCAATGATTTAAAAGAAGTTTTACAAACAATCGAAAAAAATATTAAAATTCGAGATAAGCGTGTAGAGAAAAATGTCAAAGATTTGATTCATGCTGGCGGAAAATTACTTCGTCCAGCTTTTGCACTTCTTTCAGCTCAAGCTGGACCTGAGTTTGATAAAGATCGTGCTGTTTCTATAGCAGCTGCACTAGAAGTCCTTCATATGGCCACCCTTATTCATGATGATGTAGTGGATGACTCACCTTTACGTCGTGGCGTTCCAACCATTCATTCAAAATATGGCCGGAATTATGCCGTTTATACGGGGGACTATCTGTTTTGCATTTGTTTTAACATTTTATCTGCCCACGCATCTTCAGTGGAGAATATTGAATTTAATAGTAAAAATATCGAAAAGATTCTAATGGGTGAACTAGACCAAATGCGTACAAGTTACAAAATGGATGTTACTGTGCGTGAATATTTAACACGAATTTCTGGTAAAACAGCTCAACTTTTTGCGCTTAGCTGTTATTCAGGCGCTAGCGGTAGTAAAGCATCGCGTATGACTGTTGCCAAATGTTATAATATTGGTCACTATCTTGGTATGGCTTTTCAAATTATTGATGACGTTCTTGATTATACAAGTACAGATGAAGGGCTTGGAAAACCAGTTTTAAATGATATGAAACAAGGTATTTATTCACTTCCGCTCATTTATGCGATGAAAGGGCATTTGGCGGAATTCGAACCACTACTTTCAAAAAAATTAGCTATGTCTGATGAAGAGTCTAAACAAGTTTTAGCACTTATTTCAAAATATAACGGCGTTGAGCAAGCATTTAAACTAGCAAATAAATATACAAACAAAGCTCTTCGTGAAATTAAAAAATTACCAGCTGGCGCATATCGAGATGATATGTACCGCCTAACTAAAAGTATTCTAGATCGAGATATTTAATTTATTTAGAACATTTCTCTTTAGTGAGTTTTGTTCTAAAATTTATCTCTTATTGTGAAAATACAAACATGAAAGCGTGATGAACGTGATTCGATTTTTTAAAATAGCTTTACCCTTAATTCTAGCTTGTTTTTTAGTTGCTTGTAGTTCAGCGAGCGGCCAAACGGAAGATATTACTACACCTATTGAAAAAAACCGTGATTTATCAATAGTTGAGACAACAGATGTTCATTATCTTGATCCGTCGTTAACAGATGATGGAACTGCATTTAAAAAATATGTAGCTGCCGGTGATGGTAAACAACTTGCTTATAGTAATGAAATAACCGATGCTTTTTTAGATGATATTAAAGCGAAAAAAACAGATGTGTTAATAATCAGCGGCGACTTGACCAACAATGGCGAGAAAGCTAGCCATGAAGGATTAGCAAAAAAACTCAAAACGGTTGAAAAAACAGGAACACAAGTATTTGTTGTTCCCGGAAACCATGATATTAATAATCCTTGGGCACGCAAGTTTGAAAAAGATAAGCAACTACCAACTGATACCATTACACCAAAAGATTTCAGTAAAATTTATGGTGACTTTGGTTATGATGAAGCGATTTCTAATGATGATTTTTCACTAAGCTATCTAGCTGCTCCCTCTTCAAAAGTCTGGTTGTTAATGCTTGATACTGCTATTTACAAAACAAATATGCAGCAAGGTACACCAACAACAGAAGGTGGATTAACAGCAGGTACATTAGACTGGATAAAAGAATGTAGCGCTCTAGCCAAGAAAAATGGTGCTAAACTTATCCCTGTAATGCATCATAATTTAACTGACCATAGCGATGTAATCCAAAAAGGCTACACAATTAATTACAATCAGCAAGTCATTGATACACTTACCGCGGGCAATATGGACTTTTCTCTTAGCGGACATATTCACACCCAAAATATTCGTGAAGCAGAAAGTACAGACGGTAAAAAAATAACAGATATTGTGACCAATGCGTTGTCTGTTTATCCACATAAGTATGGAAATATTACTTATGATGCAAAAAAAGAAAATTTCACTTACCAGTCGGAAAAACTAGATATTGAAGGTTGGGCGAAAAAGAATGGCGCAACAGATAAAAATCTGCTGAATTTTGATGCGTTTGATTATGAAACTTTTTACAACAGTGGTTATGACAAAGCAATTACGGATTTGATGACGAATGATTCCTTTAACTCGTACAGTCAATCGGATAAAGAAAAGATGGCTGATACGATGGCATTAAATAATATGTATTTCTTCGCTGGAACTGCCCCGCCAAAATCTGCCGGGATGGCTTTATGGGACTCCGCTCCAAATTCCTTTTTGAAAGAATATATTTTAAATACCTCTAATCCACCGAAAAAAAGTAATGATTATTATGTTAGCCCCTAACCAAAACCCCCGATAGCCATATGCTGTCAAGGGTTTTCTTAGTTATATTAGTTAGATGCAGCGGCGGCACTTGCTGCGGCTGCTGCACTTACTGCTACCGCTTGTTCCATAGCAATTAATATATGCACATTTACCATTAAACCTTCTAATTGCTCTTTACTCATTTGACCAGCTTGCTTTTCTGTATACATGCTTATCGCTAGCGCTACAACAAAATCTCGGCCAAATTTTAGTCCTGGCTGTTGTATTAGCTCATCAATTAAATTAACTAAACCAGAGTCTATTTTCCGTCCATCCATTACATATGCCAAAATACCAATGCTGGAATAATGTAACGGTTTGATTTTAACCCCTTTTCGTCGCAATTCTTCTACAATATTATCCACTTTTCTTATAAACCCACTATTTTCTACCCCATAAATAAGCGTTCCTGTTGTTGCCAAAAATTGCAAACTATCATTCTTGCGGAAGCCTTTATTGGCAAAGCCTTGAAAATAATATTCTGTTATTGCAGCTAACTTTGCTGTATCTTCTTCTGGCAAATTAGCTAAAAAAACTGCGGTTGTCACATCTTCGCTTTTTGTTAAAAATGGATGGTCTTTTTTGAAAAGCTCATGAATCGTTTTTGCTTTTCGCGCTGTAAAAACTGGGTCGACCGAATTCAGCAATAAATAGGCAGCAAAATAAGTATATTCTGTCCGTTTAAAACCTACATCAATTAATGTTTTGTAATTGGAAATGACCTTGGTTACGGAATTAGCGCTGTTACTGGCTAGCAGTAGTCCAGCTAAGGAAGCACGGACATTTCCATTAAGTGCTGTAAAAAAACCTAATTGTTGCTTAATTTCTTTATTTACTTCACTAAATTTTTCCGGATTAATCACTTCATTATTCCCTGCAAAAAGCCGAGCAATTAGGAAACGGATGCGCTTATCAACAAAACTCACACCACTTGTTTTTACTAAATCATAATTTTGCATTAACAATTTTGTCGCCTGATTACTATCAAAAACATATTCTGAATTCATAGTTGCACTCCTTTGTAATTTATTATTTTGTTTAAAATTCTTCTACGTACAAACCATCAATAAAAGACTCAAAATCCTTGGCTAGCCAGGTAATCTTGTAGCCAGCCTCTTGATCAATATGAACGACTTCCGGTTCACCCTGTTTTCCGCATTTTCGGTAGTCTAGAAAAACCATATCATGCCCTGCGGAAGGACAATCTGCAATCGCCAAACCAATTGGCGGATAGCCCCATTCACTTACCCAAAAATCCGTATTAAAGTGCCCATTTAGCGAATTACTAGCGTGACTACCAATACCCATTATCCCAGTAATCGCAGCACAATCTTCAGCCCATGATGTACTTTGTTTTGTAGCAATAGAATCTCGGTGAACATACCCTCCATTTTGCGTGTGGCGCATTAAATAAATATAGGATTCTGGCAATTTATACCCTAATTCTCGTTCTATTTCCACCACTCTTTGCGAAGTTGGGTATACGTCAATGTAGTCATTAGCAGAAGTTTCCATCCAAAGCCCTTTAAGACTTTCCTCTTTAAAAAAACGACCTGTTTCACTAAAAAAATCTTCTAACTCTTTTAAAATTTGCTTTGCTTGCTCTTGTTCAAAATAGAATGCATCAATAGGGAGATTTTTGTCTTTTATATTTGCCAAACTAGCAATTAAGTGTTGATAAATTTCTGGAAATCTTTCGCCTTGTTGATAAAGAACATCACTCAGTAGCACAGTCGCCGGAAAAACATTACTTACATTGGTTTGATTTAATTCTCGCTCCCAAACATCTTCGAGCAACCGGATTGCTTCCTTTGTCTTTCCTTTATCCAAATAATATTGTGCTTTTTTTGTTAATAACATAAAACCCACCTTAGAATATTTATAGCTCTATTATAACAAAAATCTAGGAATATAAAATTCCTAGATCACCTTTTATAAATTCATTCCGAGTAATGGAATGCGGACTGTATATTTTTCCACTAATGCCTGGTTATGCTCGTCTGCATTTTCGATATTACCGCTAATAAATACTGGTGGTGTGAAATTATCCTGCACCATTTTGTCAATTGCTTCTGCAAAGACGGCTTGTAAAATAGCTGCTCCGGTTACTGTTGATGTCGGAGCGAATGGAATATCAAATTTATCTGCTTTTAAAACTGCATCACCTTTAACCGCGCCATTATCAATAACAATATCCCCAGTATCTGATAGACGTTTTCCTGATGTGTGACGAGATTGTTGGCTTGCGGAGTATTGGCGTGACGTAACAACGATAATGAAAGCTCCTTTTTCACGAGCAATTTCAGCTACGTCAATTGGCACAGGATTACGACCAGATGTCGATAATACTATCATAATATCCCCTGGACGAATATCCTCAGCGTTCATAAATGTTTTCGCATAATCATTTTTCCGTTCAAGAACAGAGGATGCCGCTGCGCCCTCATGTAGCATTAACGGTTCATGTAAAATTGGGTGAATTGCTGCTAAGCCACCCGCTCTATAAAATACTTCTTCCGTTAAAATATGCGAATGTCCGCAACCAAACAAATGAATGATACCATCGTTTTCAATTGATTCTGCTACTTTAACACCGGCTTTTTTTATGGCGTCTGCTTCAGTATCTAGTATATTTTCTAATAACCGAATAGTAATATCGATATAATTGTTTAGCATTTATTTCCCCTCCAACGCAACCATGATTTTCTCAATTTCTTCGGGTTTTGTTCGTCCAGTCGCTTGATCAATGGTTTTCCCAAAAATATGCGGCATATAAAAAGGAATACCTGTTTTTTGGATAGCTGTGGTTATTTCATAAATATTTTCTGCACCTATCCCGCCGGCTGGTTCAATGCCATAAATCCCTTTATCAGCAGCTACTTTGGCTAAATAAATAAGCTCGTCTAAATATTTAGTACCTTCCACGCTCATAAATTTAATTGATGGAATACCCGCTGAAAGACAATAGTCTACTGCTTCTTCCGCTGTAATCTCATCTCCAGAAGATAATTTTACAATACCGATTTTCCCGGTAGGACGAACTAGTGCATTTGTATAAGTTTCTGGTAACAACTTATTTGTTAAACCAGCTGTTTCGATTGGTTGGTTGATATGGCAATCTGGTTTTAAGCGTGCAATATGAAGAACATTACGCCAATTATTCCAATCACCACCGCCACCTAGGCCAACACTTACAACTTCTGCTGTCTTTTGTAAGTCATCTATTGCTTTTGCAGCTTCTTCAGCAGTTGTATAGTTTGTTGCAACAATTCCGGGAACCGCATAACCACGTGCGGCATCCATTACTTCTTTTCCATTTTCTTTATCTTTCGCTAAAAAATTAAATAGCGCAAAATCATTCCATTTCGGTAAACTTTCGAATTTTTTCTTGTTCAATTTTTATCAACTCCACACATGTTTTTAACGTTTTTTCAATTAAGTATTCGCCTTTTTTCGCTGTTGCTAGGGTTGCTTCTCCTAGAACGGCTGTCTTGGTGAAGTTTTGCCATGGGGTTGGTGTAAAATCCGCATCAATTGGTAAAATTGGCGGATCATCAATCGCACGAGCCATATTAGCATTTTCCGGGGATAGATACAGCATAAGGGATGTTTCGATTTCGCAGGCGTGAATGTATGTGTGATGACTTGCTTTACCTTCCCTTACATCCATTGCGAGTTTTTGGATATTTGGGTAAAAAATATGCAATGTAATCATATCTGGAAATTTCGCAAATAATTCTCGGGCTGCATCTTTTAACGCTGCCATATTTCCAAGGTGTCCACTCACTGGAACAAACAACCGAAACCCTTGTCTATAAAGACTTTCGCCAATTTCAACGACCATTTTTGTCACTGTTTCATTGGATACAGTCAGGCTCCCTGGAAAATCTTGCAAACTCCACACTTGACCATAAGGCAATACCGGCAGAACAAAGGCACCTGTTTCTGACGCTATTTTAGCAGAATATTCCGACGCTAAAATATTGTCTGTCCCCAGCGGCAAATGCGGCCCGTGCGCTTCAACTGCCCCAATCGGTAAAATCACTGGGGTTGTTTTGGTGATTTTTGCACCAATATCAAATGAATTTTCATCTGCATATAACACAGATTTCACCTCCTATTTTTTAAAAGTGAAACATCTTGCTGGATTATCAATGAAGAATTTACGGATTAATTTTTCCCCATCAAAACCTTTTTGATTGGCCTCATCGATAAAACGAGGCACCCATTTTTTAGCAATATACTCAAGTCCTGGCCCATAACCATAATGTTTATAATATGTTTTCCGCGCGGTATCTCCACTCACAAGAATTTGGTCCTCAAAACCTTCCGATACTAAATATAAAATAGCTGCTATTCGTGCGCTTTCTGGAGCATATTTTATTTTTGCAATCCCATCAAATGACATAAATGCACCCGTTTTTGCAACTTGTTTATGATAATAAGGGTCTAGATTGCGATCCATATGACCGATAGAAAGATATTCAAGATTAACATTTTCTTGTTTTAAAATTTCTATTTGTTCCAATGCCATTGTTCCAGCTTCTGTATGCGAATGAATCGGCGCTTTTGTCTCATGGTGCGCTCTTGCAACGGCGCGTATCGTCTTTTCTTCTAAAGGGGTAATCATATTGTAGCCAGTTCCAAATTTCACCTGACCAGCCTTATATGCGGTTCCTTCAAGCCCTTCTTCTACTTCGCTTACGACAAATTCAGTTAGTTTTTCAATGGATGTCGCTTCAATCCAATCATAATATCTTTCAAAATCACCAATAATTGGTTTAAGTTCAGGTTTAATTTTCCCATCCCATAAGAAGCTTTTATTAAATCCAGCTGTACCAACAATTTGAATACCTGTTTCTTTGGAGATTTGCGCAACATCCGCTACCCTTCTGCCGTAATCAACCGCAGTGGCATCAACAATTGTTTTCCCACCTAAATCAGCAAAATCCTGTACATCTAATTGTGATTTCGCTTTATCATCTAATAGTAAATCATCTGCCTTACGCTCTTGCCAGTAAGCAGGAACACAAACTATATGTTCATGCGAGTAAGTAAATCCCAACTGATCCGGGGTAATATCTCCATAAAAAGTACGAATAAAACTCATTTTTATAACTTCCTTTCAAAAAACCTCTTCCTCTTGAATGTTAGACAAGGAAGAGGTTTTGTTTTTACTTAAAAGAATAACTTCGCTAGCATGCTAACAATTGGTCCGAGAATAAACATATCCGAGTCTGCCGCCCACATTGCTGTATCTGGTACCGTTGTATTGATAAAGAAAGTTACCATAATATATTGACCCCAGGCGACAACCGTAGCTGTTAAAAATCCCCCTATTAATGCACCTCTGACCCCACCAGTCGAGTTACCGAATACTCCAGCAACAGCTCCGTGGAAGAAAAGTACAATCATTGTTGGAACAAATACGTAACCAACTGTATTTCCAAGTACTACTAACCAGATAATCGCGCCGATAAAAGCACCTACAAAACCGATAATCACGGAATTTGGCGCATATGGATAAACAATCGGAGCATCTAATGCAGGTTTGGCACCTGGAACTAGTTTGGTTGCAATACCATTGAAAGCTGGTACAATTTCACCAATAAACATCCGTACACCTACAAGAACAATCGCAATCCCTGCTGCAAAAGTAAATGATTGCACGATTGAGTAAACGATAAAACTTTGATTTCCAGCTTCTGCAATTAGTTTTTCTGCTCCAGGGGTTTTCTTAATCATTAAAATCACTGCACCAACTACAAACAGAATCCCCATTGTAAGAGCAGTAATAACATTGGAATCACGTAAGAACTCTAATTTTTTCGGCAAATTAATATGTTCTGCATCATTTTTCTTATTGCCAAACACTTTTCCAAGCAATGCAGAAAGAATCGCAACACTGGAAGAAGTATGTCCCAATGCGACATTATCATTTCCGGTAATTTTACGTAAGAACGGTTGTGTAATGGCTGGTTGCAATGTCCAGTAAAGCCCCATGATAATCGCTAAGAAGAGCACTAGTCCCCAAAACGGAATATCTCCCCCAACCGCTTGAACAGTAATCCCGGCAAATATTGTCGTTGTCCAAAACATCATATGTCCAGTCAAATAAATGTATTTAAACGGGGTAAATCTTGCTAATAACACGTTAACTAAAAATCCAAGTGTCATTGCTAATGTAACGGCACTACCAAATTTAGCATTAAAAGTTTCTTGACCTAAAAATCCAGCGAGTGGCGGCGTTTCAAGCCCGAATACCTCTTTCCACATTGGCTCAAAAATCCCAAGTGAACCAGTAATAACTGCGGCACCAGCATTAATAATTAAAAATCCAATAATTGCTTTGAAAGTACCGCTAATAACCTGGCTTAAATTTTTCTTTTGTAAAAGCAATCCAAGTAATACGATAAATCCTAAAAGTATAGCTGGGGTCCCAAAAAAGTTATTGGCAATCCATGTAATAATCTCCATTTTTTTCCCACCTTTTTTGACTTATTTAGTTATTTATTGCCGTAGACAACGCATTTTTAATTTCTGCATTATCAAAGTAGTTATTGACGATAATTACTTTGGCATTTGTATCATTTCCTAGTGTTTCTGCTAATTCTTGACTTGTAACAATAATATCCGCATTCATTGAGCGAGCTGCTGATACATCAATATGCTCGACATCTGCATCCACACCCATGTCTCGTAAAACTGTTTCTACATTCATTCGTAAAATTAAACTGGTACCTTGACCAAGTCCACACACTGCTAAAATTTTCATCATTATCCCTCCACTAATTCTCCAATTGCTTGGTAATCTTTTGCTTGCATCATTTTTTCAATATTATCGTTATTACTAAGCAAGGAGACAATTTTTTGAATAACTGTTAAATGCGCCTCACTTGAAGTTGCTGCGAGTCCAAATACTAATCGCACGGGATCATTTGCAGCGTGTCCGAAATTCACGCCTTCTTTTAATACGACTAGAGAAACTGCTGAATTTTTTACACCATCAGTTGGTCTTGCATGTGGTATCGCTATTTGAGGCGCAATAACAAAGTACGCACCATTTTCATGATAAGATTCCACCATTTTTGTTACATATTGCTCGCTTACATAACCTGCATTTACTAATAATTCTCCTGCTTGCGTGATGGCTTCATCCGCTTTCTTTGCTGTTCCCTGCAGATTTACAAGCTCTTTATCCAAAAAAGACATATCTCTTCATCCCTTCTAACTAATTGATAGCGCTATCAATAACTTACACTTTTATTATAGATGCAGTATGACTGTTTAAAAAAGCCCAATTCCTTTCTTTTTGAAAGTGCAAAGAATAGACTGTTACATTTTGTTGTTAGCAGACATGCAAAAAAGCCAGCAGAACTTTTTATTGTCCAACTGGCTTTGTTGCTTTATTTTATTATTAACATTTCAGCAATTTCTGCTACTGTTTCTGCTTTTTCAATCTGCTCAAGCAAGTGATATTTCATAATTAAATTCGTAAGTTGACTTAATGCATTTATATGTGTGTAGGAGTCAATGGAAGCGAGCACAATAATTAATTTGACTTGATCTTTCGCTTTACTTGAAAATGAAACTGGCTGATTTAATCGTAATAAGCTCATTCCAAGTCGAAACACCCCATCATCAGCCGACGCATGCGGAAGTGCAATTCCTGGGGCAATAACAATATACGGACCGAGTTTCTCAATATTTTCAATCATGGCATGTGGATAGTTTCTTGATACATATCCTTCTTGTTGTAGCGGTTTTGAAGCAACTTGAATTGCTTCACGCCAATCAGCTACATTTTCTTTAAAAACAATTCGTTCTTTTGGCAAAAGTTCTTCAAGTGTCGGGGATTTTTCAAATTGACTGTCTGGTTGTACTTGGAATAAAACAGATTTCAATTTCGACGCCAATTTTTCACGATCTTCTACTTTTGCATATTGATCGACCACATCAAGTACAGACGATAACATCCGCGCATCCGAATCTTTTTGCAAAATATGCGGGGCAATCGCCTTCATAAGTTGTTGTTTCTGCACTTCGGTTAAAATTGGGCTAACGATGAAAACTGGCGCTTTTGGTTCCATAATGGGCAAAGTAGAAACGATAAAGTCCGGCGTATAAATCCCTTTTTCAAATTCACGGATGGAAATCGGCTCCAATATTTCGACTCGTTCGCCGAGCAATTGCGAAAGTTGCCGTTCAATCATCCGTGAAGTCCCAACTCCTTTTGAACAAACAATTAAAAGCTTTTTCCGTTCAACTAACGTATTATTTTTACGCGAAAGATAGCCTCCGAATAAAATCGTTACATAGGCTATTTCATCTTCTGGAATTGTTTCTCCGAGTAAATCTTCTAATGGTTCTAATGATTTTTTCGTAATTTCATAAACATCACTATAACTCTGTTTAATATCTGTACGTAACGGATTAATCCATTCAATTTGGAACTTAAGGCGATAATAGGCTGGTTGTAAATGAAGTAATAAGTCTTTTTTTAAATTGCGATGGTCTTCAAAATTCACACATGCGAGCCGTTCAAATTCAGCAATTATTTTCTCAACGATAATATCTAATTTTCCTGCGACAGCTGCATTATCATTTAAACGACTAGCGCCAAGTAAAAGTTTTCCTAAATAAGTGATTTCCGCATGGTTGATTTTAAAATCTTCTGTTTTCTGTAACTGTTCATAAATTTCCTGCGCAATATCAAAAGATTCTACTTTCTGTTCTTCCTGTTCATTTAAATAGCAATCTCGCTTCATTCGTTCTTTAAAGAACAAGATCATAACGCCAATTCGCTCAATAACTTCATCTGTATAGCGAATACCAATTTTTTTCTCTGTCACTGCTAATATTTCAAATATCGTATCTAAATGTGGAAAAAGTTCTTTGTTTTTAATCATTGGATTTATTTTCATTAAATCGAGCAGCTGATCCGCCATTGCTATTTCTTCATTGTTCATACAATAATGAAGGAAAAATTGGCGGATACTTCGCTCGTCACCAACAACCATATTGCCGTTTTTACGATCATATGTAAGCTTTAGATTAAACTGTTTGAGGGCTAATTTTAGTTGTTTAATATCTTGTAAACTTGTATTACGGCTGACTTCATTGCATTCATTAATTGTATCTATGATTACTCTCGCATCTGTTATAAGCAGAAAAAATAAAATACGAATGCGACGTTCACTTGCCGAAAAAACTTTGTGCCTCGTTTCCCTATTTTCAAGAAGTTCTTTAATTACTCCTTTTTCTTCTTCCAATAAATAATAGCCTTGTCCGCGAACTGATTGAATACCATCCAGTCCAGCACCATCTAATTCTTTATTGATTTTTTCAACATCGTATTGAAGTGTTCGCTTGGAAATTCCAAGTTCTTCCTGTAATTTCTCGGGTGCAAGGTATACATTCGCCACTACGAGTGATTCAAGTAACGTCATATTTCTGGCATCCAATTGTACCATTTAATCTACCTCCCTGATTTCGGTCTAGAAGGTAAAAAGATATGTCTATCTTAAGGTTATGCGAAAATGTGAAATTTTTCAAGTGTATTTTAGTTTTATGTATAAAAAAACCGACAAAGCTAAATAGCTTTGTCGGTTTGAAGTGTATCAGATATTATTTGCTGATGTTAGAAACAACGCCAGCGCCTACTGTACGTCCACCTTCACGGATGGAGAATTTTGTACCATCTTCAATAGCGATTGGTGCAATTAATTCTACTTCAAGTTCAATGTTATCGCCAGGCATAACCATTTCAGAACCTTCTGGAAGCGTAACAATACCAGTTACGTCAGTAGTACGGAAATAGAATTGTGGACGATAGTTGTTGAAGAATGGAGTATGACGTCCACCTTCTTCTTTAGTTAAAACATAAGTTTCAGCTTTGAAGTTAGTGTGTGGAGTAATCGAACCTGGTTTAGCTAATACTTGACCACGTTGGATATCTTCACGAGCAACACCACGTAGAAGTGCGCCAATGTTGTCGCCAGCTTCAGCGTAGTCTAGTAATTTACGGAACATTTCTACTCCAGTTACTACTACTTTTTTGCTTTCTTCTTCAATACCGATAACTTCTACTTCGTCACCAACTTTAACTTGTCCACGTTCAACACGCCCAGTTGCAACAGTTCCACGACCAGTGATTGAGAATACATCCTCAACTGGCATCATGAATGGTTTGTCAGTATCACGTTCTGGAGTTGGAATGTAAGAATCTACAGCTTCCATTAACTCATCAATTTTAGCTTCCCAATCAGCTTCACCTTGAAGTGCTTTAAGAGCTGAACCTTTGATTACAGGAATGTCATCGCCAGGGAATTCATATTCAGTTAATAGATCACGAATTTCCATTTCAACTAATTCTAGTAATTCTTCATCGTCAACCATGTCACATTTGTTCATGAATACAACGATATATGGAACACCAACTTGACGTGAAAGTAAGATATGTTCACGAGTTTGTGGCATTGGGCCATCAGCAGCAGATACTACTAAGATAGCTCCGTCCATTTGTGCAGCACCAGTGATCATGTTTTTAACGTAATCGGCATGTCCTGGGCAGTCAACGTGTGCATAGTGACGGTTGTCAGTTTGATACTCAACGTGTGCAGTAGAGATTGTGATTCCACGTTCTCTTTCTTCTGGAGCACCGTCAATTTGGTCGTAAGCTTGTGCATCAGCAAAGCCTTTTTTAGCAAGTACAGTTGTAATTGCAGCAGTTAAAGTAGTTTTACCATGGTCAACGTGTCCAATAGTACCAATGTTAACATGGGGTTTAGAGCGGTCAAATTTTTCTTTTGCCATTTTAAAATATCCTCCTCGATAATTCAATAATTATTTTTTACTTAGCTTAAATTTTAAACTAAGTAATACTTCTAACTAAAGTTATACTTGATGTTGCGAAAAAAATCAATTAATCTTCTTTGTTGTTTCCACCATTAGCTTTAATGATTTCTTCAGCAATAGATTTAGGAACTTCTTCATAGTGGTCAAATTGCATAGTGTATACACCACGACCTTGCGTACCTGAACGAAGGTGAGTTGCATAACCAAACATGTTTGCAAGTGGTACAAATGCGCGAACAACTTGAGCGTTACCGCGAGCTTCCATACCATCTACACGACCACGACGGGAAGTAATATTACCCATGATATCACCAAGATATTCTTCTGGGATAACAACCTCTACAGCCATCATTGGCTCAAGGATTACAGGGTCACATTTCTTAGCAGCATTACGTAAAGCCATTGAAGCAGCCACTTTAAAGGCCATTTCATTGGAATCGACGTCATGGTAAGATCCGTCGTAAAGTTTTGCTTTGATGTCAATCAATGGGTATCCTGCAAGTACACCATTATCTAGTGCGCCTTCAAGACCTGCTTGAACAGCTGGGATGTATTCACGTGGAACAACCCCACCAACGATTGCATTTTCAAATTCAAATCCTTTACCTTCTTCATTTGGTCCGAATTCAATCCAAACGTGACCATATTGTCCACGTCCACCAGATTGACGTACGAATTTACCTTCAACTTGAGCAGATTTACGGAATGTTTCACGATAAGAAACTTGTGGATCACCAACGTTAGCTTCAACGCGGAATTCACGTTTCATACGGTCAACAAGAATGTCAAGGTGAAGTTCACCCATACCAGAGATAAGTGTTTGGCCAGTTTCTTGGTCTGTTTCAGCACGGAAAGTTGGATCTTCTTCCGCTAGTTTCGCAAGAGCTTGCCCCATTTTATCTTGGTCAGCTTTCGATTTAGGTTCGATAGCTACTTGGATAACTGGTTCTGGGAATTCCATGGATTCTAAGATAATTTGATCTTTTTCATCACATAAAGTGTCCCCAGTAGTTGTATCTTTAAGTCCAACAGCAGCAGCAATGTCACCAGCGTATACGATTGAAATCTCTTCACGGTGATTAGCATGCATTTGAAGGATACGTCCAACACGCTCACGTTTACCTTTAGTCGAGTTTTGTACATAAGAACCTGAGTTCAAAGTACCAGAATAAACACGGAAGAAAGTTAAGCGTCCAACATAAGGGTCAGTCATAACTTTGAATGCTAGGGAAGAGAATGGTTCTGAATCATCAGCGTGACGAGCAGCTTCTTCTCCATCAGGCAATACGCCGTTAATAGCTGGAACATCTGTTGGTGCTGGAAGGTAATCAAGTACTGCATCTAACATTGGTTGAACACCTTTGTTTTTAAATGCTGTACCACAAACTACAGGATAGAACTCAACGTTAAGTGTTCCTTTACGGATACCTGCTTTAAGTTCTTCTTTTGTAATTTCTTCGCCTTCTAGATATTTCATCATTAGCTCTTCGTCAAGTTCAGCAACTGCTTCCACTAACTTACCGCGGTATTCATCTGCTAATTCTTTTAGATCAGCTGGAATTTCTTTAATATGAGGATCATTTCCTAAATCATCTTCGTAATATAATGCGTTCATTTCGATTAAGTCAATGATACCTTCAAATGTATCTTCGGCCCCGATTGGGAGTTGGATTGGATGCGCATTAGCAGCCAAACGTTCATGCAAAGTACCTACAGAATATAGGAAGTCTGCGCCGATTTTGTCCATTTTGTTGACGAATACTACACGAGGAACCCCGTAAGTAGTAGCTTGACGCCAAACTGTTTCTGTTTGTGGTTCTACACCAGATTGTGCATCTAGAACCGCTACAGCACCATCAAGTACACGAAGCGAACGTTCAACTTCAACTGTGAAGTCTACGTGTCCAGGTGTATCGATAATGTTTACTCGGTAGCCTTTCCATTGAGCTGTTGTCGCAGCAGAAGTGATTGTAATACCACGTTCTTGCTCTTGCTCCATCCAGTCCATTTGAGAAGCACCTTCATGGGTTTCACCAATTTTGTGAATACGCCCTGTATAGAAAAGGATACGTTCAGTAGTGGTAGTTTTACCCGCATCAATGTGGGCCATGATACCAATATTACGAGTCTTTTCTAAGGAGAACTCTCTAGCCATGTTGTATTTCTCCTTCCATTAAAACAATTTTTCAGGCAATAACCTGGAATTTGTTAGTGATTTTTTTACCAACGATAGTGCGCGAACGCTCTGTTAGCATCAGCCATTTTGTGTGTATCTTCGCGTTTCTTAACAGAAGCACCAGTATTATTGGCAGCATCCATGATTTCGCGAGCAACACGTACTTCCATTGTTTTCTCTCCACGAAGGCGAGCATAATTTACTAACCAACGAAGACCAAGAGTAGAACGACGGTCAGCACGTACTTCGATAGGCACTTGATAGTTAGCACCACCAACACGGCGAGCTTTAACTTCAAGAAGAGGCATGATGTTCTTCATAGCTTGTTCAAATACTTCCATTGGATCTTTACCAGTTTCTTGTGCAATGATATCGAATGCGGAATACAGGATAGCTTGAGACTTTCCACGTTTTCCGTCAACCATCATTTTATTGATTAAACGAGTTACTAGTTTCGAATTATAAATCGGATCTGGTAACACGTCACGTTTAGTAACAGGACCTTTACGAGGCATCGGATATCCTCCTTTCATATTTTATAAGTATTATTTTTTAGGTTTTTTCGTACCGTATTTAGAACGGCTTTGTCCTCTATTTTCAACACCAGCTGTATCAAGAGCGCCACGAACGATATGATAACGTACCCCTGGTAAATCTTTTACACGTCCACCACGAATAAGAACAACACTATGTTCTTGTAAGTTGTGACCAATACCAGGAATGTAAGCTGTTACTTCAATACCATTACTCAAACGTACACGGGCATATTTACGAAGCGCCGAGTTAGGTTTTTTAGGAGTCATGGTACCAACACGAGTACATACGCCACGTTTTTGCGGAGAGTTAACATCTGTTAATTCTCTTTTAAAACTGTTTAGGCCCTTGTTCAAAGCAGGTGATGTAGATTTTTTAATTTTAGATTGACGAGGTTTGCGTACTAATTGGTTAATTGTAGGCATGGGATAAATTCCTCCTTCCTTATTTAGTAGTTCCACACATCCAGGTGGTTCATTTTTTCGGTAAAATAAAATGGCTGTAAGATCGACCTACAACACTGTTTTATTTTCAGACCTCTTTCTATAGTAGAGGCACCTTGAATATCATAACACCTTAAGCTGGAGATGTCAAGGTGGTTTCGATATAATTTACCGTGGATATTGTTTGATTATTCACAATGATTGTATTAATATAAATTTAAAAAAGGATGATGGAGATGGAATGGACAACTTTGTTACACCGTAAAACATTAACGAGAAAGAGAACTACTAGCAACAGGGATTTAAGAAGCGCATTTGAAAATGATTATCAAAGAATAATATTGAGTGCTTCATTTCGCAGACTTCAAGATAAAACGCAGGTTTTCCCTCTAGAGAAAAATGATTTTATTAGAACGAGATTAACGCATTCTTTAGAAGTTTCTACAATCGCTAAATCGATGGGGACTTTAGTTGGAACACAAATTGTTGAAGAGAACATTGATCCGAATTTCACAGAAACAAACATTCGAGAATTGTCTGATCTTTTAGCATCGGCTGGATTACTTCATGATATTGGAAACCCACCATTCGGCCATTTTGGGGAAACAGCTATACGACAATGGTTTGCAAAAAATTTTCCTTCCCTTAAATTGAATAATATTCCTGTTGAGACAATTTTAGATTCACAAATGCGAGAAGATTTTTTGAATTTTGAAGGTAATGCACAAGTTTTACGTGTTGTAACTAAATTACATCAACTTTTTGAAACGAGTCACGGCATGAATTTAACTGCCGCAACACTGAATTCGTTTATTAAATATCCTGTAAATTCACTAGAAATAAATAAAAAGCATATAAAAAGCAAGAAAATGGGTTACTTTTATTCTGAGGAAGATATATTCAAACAAATCGTAGAGAAAACAGGAACTTTTCAAAAAAGACATCCAGTTACTTTTTTATTAGAGGCAGCAGATGATATTAGCTACTTAATAGCTGATTTAGAAGATGCCATAAAAAAAGGTATTCTTACTATCGATGTCATTTTAGACACATTAAAATCTCAATTTGAGAAAAGTAAGGATTCTATAATACGCTATAAATATGATGAATTATCTGAAATAAAAAAGAATGGCACACAAGACATATGCATTTTCCAAGAATGGTCTACAAGATTTATTAGAGGAGGATTAATCAAAGCAGTTGTTAAAACTTTCTTTGATAATTATTCT
Organism: Listeria immobilis; assembly: GCF_014322845.1. NCBI lineage: Bacteria > Bacillati > Bacillota > Bacilli > Caryophanales > Listeriaceae > Listeria > Listeria immobilis. Next base: position 56,886 of record NZ_JAASUA010000014.1, read on the forward strand.
GAAATAATGGATGGTACTTTTGATAAAGCTCTTTTAGAGTCTAGTAATGTTAATAAATTAGTAGAAGCTTTAGAAAAGGTTTGCTTTACCCATGTATTTACAGATAAAAAAATTATTGCCTCTGAACTTGCAGGCAAAAAAGTAATTTATGGTTTGCTAGATTTATTTATTCCTGCCGTCCTCTGTTATGATTCAGGCTATGATGATCCTAATGAAGATGAATCCAAGCGGTTACGCCAACTTATGTCTGATAATCAACTTTCATCTTACAAAAAACATTCTAAAGATAAAAACGATATGGAAAGACTTTATTTACGCTTATTATTAGTTACTGACTTTATATGTGGTATGACTGATACTTATGCAAAAGATTTATATCAAGAACTTAATGGCATCTATTAAAAAAACAGCAATCTCAGAGATCAAACTGAGGTTGCTGTTTTGCATTTAACTTAATCCATTCAACCGCTGATATAAATCTTTCGCGTAGCTGTCGGTCATTCCGCAAATAAAATCTGTTACGAGTAGTAGGCGGAGATAGAGTTTCATTGTTTCGCTCTCGCCTTCTGCATTTTTGCGGTAACAACCTAAATAATTATCGGAAATTAAAGTTAGCAAGCGTTTATCTTTAGCGGTTTGGTGTTCTGGTGCTTCACTATCGTAATAAATGACTGCTGGAATAAATGTTTCCAGTAGTTTGGAGATTATCTCATTACCTGCAATTTCAGATTCGACAATACCTTTATCTTGGTAAATATACGTATATGAAAGGCTTTGCAGGATTTGGACAAGTTGTTCTGCTTCTGAAGCGTCAATCAGTGAATCATTAAAAGTCCCCGCCATAATAGCTTCGTAGTTTGCATAAAACACTTCAAGTGAGCGATTAATTAGTTGACCACGGACATTGGAAGCAAGCCATTGTTGCACGATAAAACTTTCTTCTTGCCCAGCGTAACGTTCACTTTTTTTCTTGAGCTCGCTATAACACGCAGCTGTAACTTTATTATGTTCTTCTACTTCTTCAAAACCTTTTAAAATTTGCGTAATGTTGACAATGCCTTTTTTCACTCCATCTTCTAGGTCGGCGTTGAGATAGGCAATATCATCAGCTACTTCAAGTAAATAAGTGAGTGGGTGGCGATTATCTAACGCTTCTGTTGCTGTTGTTATTTCATTAAATAGTGATTCATCTGCATAAAAATAGCCCAATTTTTTACTTTTGATTTGATTTTTATTTATTTTTAAGGAAGAAACTGGATATTTTATGACAGCATTTAGAGTTGCAAAGGTTAGATTTAGTCCATACTGATCGAAAAGATAATGTAGTTTTGATACTACACGAAGCACTTGCGCATTACCTTCGAAGTAATAGAAATCTTCTTTCATTTGCGGTGTTAGAATTTCGGCTAAACTTTTATTTTTATAAGTAATTGTGGCTAAATTATCTCGAAACCACTCGCGAATGCTTTCTTCACCAAAATGACCAAATGGCGGATTACCCATATCATGTAAAAGACCTGCACAAGCAAGGATTTCCGGAATTTTCTCTGCATGGTCTTTGGTAAAGTCTTTATCTAGTTTTTCTTCTTGGATTGTGTGGGTTACCATGTTTCCCATTGATTTAGCGATTGTGCTTACTTCCATAGAATGTGTCAGTCTTGTTCGAACAAAATCACTTTTTTCTAGTGGAAACACTTGCGTTTTATCTTGCAAGCGGCGAAACGATGCGCTCATAACGATTCGTTGAAAATCATTTTCGAATGCGCTACGTACGTCGGTATTTTTAGAACGAGTGACACCTGATTCGCGGCGGCGTTTATCGTTTAGAAGTTTATCCCATTTCATTTATATCACGTCCTTTATAGATTGCTAAGTTGTTCCATCTCTGTTTTTGAGAGTCTATGTACGGTCCATTCTGACATTTGTTCTGCACCGATTTTTTTATAAAAGTCCATACCTGATTTATTTTCATTTAGACACCACCATTCGAATCTACCACAATCTCGTGATAATGCAAGTTTAGCAAGATATGCGAAAAATTGTGTTCCTAGTCCTTTGCCACGCATTTCTGGAATGATATATAGGTCTTCTAGATAGAGTCCTTTTTTGCCTAATAGAGTAGAAAAATTATGGAAAAATAACGCAAAACCAACTGGTTGCTCGTTGTATTCTGCTATAATAACTTCCGCTGCTTTTTGCGTGAAAAGTGAATCGTGTAAATCTGCTTCTGTGGCAACTACATCACGCTCAATTCCTTCATGTTTTGCAAGTTCTAAAATATAATGAAGGATTAATTCGGTATCTGCTTCTGTGGCATTTCGAAAAGTTAATTTTGGCACTTAGATGCTCCTTTTCATTTTATTTTAAGTATAAGCTAGTATCCCCATTGTATCAAACAAAAAAAGCATTCTATTAGTTGTTGCTATTTTGTTTTAGAGTTTAGAAACTGAGTATAAGGGAAAATAAATAAAAATTTAAAATAAGGGGGAATTACTTTGTTCAAAAAATTATTTTGGGTTAGTTTTGGCTTTGCGTTAGTTTTATTTATTTTCCCAAATGTAAGTTCAGCCGCCACTTTTGGTGATTTTGAATATACTGTAGATGGAAATGAAGCAATTATTACGGACTACACAGGAACAGCGACTAATATAGCTATCCCTGCAACCGTTGGCGATAATAACGAGTATACTGTATCTATTATTGACGGTGGCGCATTTAGTGGCAAAGGGCTAACGGCGGTTACAATTCCCGATTCCGTCAGAACTATTGGCGCGGGAGCTTTTACAAGAAATTCTTTAACAGAAATTGTGATACCTAATTCTGTAGAAACCATTGGGCTTAACTCCTTTAGTGTAAATAATTTGGAGCAGGTTACATTATCTACTTCATTAAAAAATATTCCTTCTTTTGCTTTTTTAGCTAATAAATTAAAAACCGTTACTATTCCTGCAAATATTGAAAGTATTGATGCTTCTGCTTTTGAAAATAATTACATCACTAATATAACCATTCAAAATCCGAATACCCAACTTGCATATCAAGCTTTTGCTGCCCAAACAATTATAAATAAGCTGGTTGTTCCGAGTGACATGGTGTTGCCAATAGCAGATTATATTCATTTCCAAGATGCTTCTTCTCAGTTAACCATGGATAATTTAACAATTACTGACTTATCTGATGGTATTACGTATGATGCTGCAAAAAACGCTTTAGTTTTCTCAGCTGAACCACTTGAGTCAACTTTCTCACTTTATACCGGAACAGATCGTTATGATTCTTACTATGATATCTCAGAGTATGCCGCTTCTGGAAAACCGATTATCTTCTTTGATTATACAAAACCAGTTATCGTTACTTATGTAGATGAAGCTGGAACGGAATTAGCTAGTTCTACCAGATTAGATGGTAAAATTGGCGAAGATTATGTTTCTAGCCCTAAAACAATAAGTGGTTATACGTTGAAAGAAGCTCCTGGAAATACGACTGGCCAATTTACTAGAGCTACACAAAACGTCACTTATATTTACGAAAAAGAAGCCATTCAAAATGGAACAGTGACAGTTAAATATCAAGATGAAGCTGGTAATTCAGTTGCTGAAGACACTAATTTGACTGGCGAAGTAGGTACAACTTATCAAACCGAAAGTAAAATGATTGATGGTTATAAACTAAAAAAAGTGGATGGTAATGAGTCAGGTGTATTTAATGCAACTCCTGCAACCGTTACCTATATCTACGAAAAAATAGATAATACTACTGATACTAACACTGATACCAATACTAACACCAATGATGGAGCGACTAAAGATTCGACGACAAGTTCCACTACTACTCCACCTACAGTTGAAACAACAAAAATAACCAGCTCCAGTGCCGCCCCTGCTTCCACTATCCTTCCAAAAACAGGTGATACGGGGGATACATTGATTTTTGTAGCAGGTAGTATACTAACATTATTATCTACTAGCCTTCTCATTTTCAAAAGAAACTAGTTTGAATAGAAATTAAAAAGTGCCGCAAATTTGATTTTGCGGCACTTTTTTACTAAGCTTTTAGTCCGTTTACACAAGCTTTTTTATCTTCTGCACGAAAGAAATACGAGCCAGCAACAAGCACATCCACACCAGCTTGCTTACATATTTCCGCTGTTTCCGCGTTTACTCCACCATCTACTTCAATAACATAGCTCCCGCAATTTTCATGACGCCAATTGGCAAGATAGCGCATGTTTTTAACGGTTGATTCAATAAAATTTTGTCCACCGAATCCGGGGTTTACTGTCATTTGTAAAACTAAATCTACATCTCCTAAAATTGCCTCTAACACATTGGCTGGTGTTCCTGGATTAAGAACGACTCCCGCTTTACAGCCAGCTTGTTTAATTTGTTGAATAACACGGTGAATGTGCGGGGTTGCTTCCATATGCACAGAAATAATATGTGCTCCTGCTGCTGCAAATTTTTCAATATAGTTTTCTGGCTTTGCAAGCATTAAGTGGACATCTAATGGGATGGTCGCTGTTTTGCTGATTTGCTCAACCATATCAATCCCGAACGTTAAATTAGGAACAAAATGTCCATCCATGACATCAATATGAAGATAGTCAGCCCCTGCATTTTCCGCTTCTTTAATAGAACTTGCCATATTCATATAGTCAGCTGCGAGTAAAGACGGCGCTACAAGTGTCATACGCGTACACCAGCTTTCATAATAACTGCTTCCACACGATTGGCTATATTTTCTGGTGTGAATCCATAAGCCTTAAACAAATCTTTTGCTGGTGCCGACGCGCCAAATTGATCAATTCCTAACATATCTCCCTCTACACCAATAAACTCTTTCCAACCAAATGTAGTTCCTGCTTCAATTGCAAATCTAGCTGTTACTTCTTTTGGTAAAATGCTTTCTTTATAGCTAGCAGTTGTTTTTTCAAAGCGCTCCCAACTTGATAAACTGACAACAGAAACATCTAAGTCTCTTTTTGCAAGCTCTTTTTTCGCTTCCATCGCAAGGGATACTTCCGAACCAGTGGCAATAATAATAGCATCTGGTTTTGTATTATTTGCCGCAGCAACAATATAAGCTCCTTTTTCCACTCCTGCATCAACTTCTGACTGGTCGTTTTCAAGTACTGGAAGATCTTGTCGAGATAAAACAAGTGCGATTGGACCATTAGTGTTTGTAGCAGCTAATTCCCAAGCTGCTCGAGTTTCTTTTGCATCTGCTGGACGAATAACAGTGAGTCCTGGCATGGCACGCAATGATGCGAGATGTTCGATTGGTTCATGCGTTGGTCCATCTTCTCCAACCGCTATACTGTCATGTGTGAATACATATGTTACTGGAAGTTTCATTAAAGCAGCCATCCGCATTGCTGGACGAACATAATCTGAAAATACAAAGAAGGTAGAGCCAAACACTCGTAAACCGCTATGAAGAGCCATTCCGTTTAACATTGCTCCCATCGCAAATTCACGTACACCAAACCAGATATTTTTGCCCGCGGGATCTTGAATGCTATAAGCTGAACTTGCATCAATAAAGGTTTTGTTAGAACAACCTAAGTCTGCGGAGCCGCCAAAAAGCTCAGGTAATTCGGCCGCGATTGCATTAATCATTTTTCCAGATGCTGAGCGTGTCGCCACATTTGTCCCTGCTTCAAATGCTGGCAAATTCGCTTTCCAGTCCGCCGATACCTTACCAGCTAATACGCGGTCTAACTGGGCTGCAAGTTCTGGAAATTCTTTTTTATAATTAGCAAGCATGGTATTCCAAGCTCCTTCTAATTTTTCTCCACGAGCTTTATAATTTTTTAAGTAATCATGAACATCCGCCGGTACTGTGAAAGGTTTTTCTTCCCAATTATAATATTCTTTCGCGCCAATGGCTTCTTTTTCGCCAAGTGGAGCACCATGACTTGCGGAGCTGCCTGCTTTTGTTGGTGCACCATAACCAATGACTGTTTTCACTTCAATTAATGTTGGCTTGGCAGTTTCTAATTTTGCTTGGACTATTTTTTCTTGAATGGCTGCAAGGTTATTACCATCTTCTACACGAAGAACTTGCCAACCATAGGCGCGGAAACGATCTGCGGTATTTTCGCTAAAGGTTGCACTTAAGTCACCATCTAAACAAATATCGTTGGAATCATATAAAACGATTAATTTCCCGAGTCCTAGATGGCCTGCAAGTGACGCCGTTTCGGATGCAACTCCTTCCATTAAATCTCCATCACCACAAATTGCATACGTATAATGATCAACAATTGGATAATTTGGTTGGTTATACTGTGCTGCTAAATGCGATTCTGCTAGCGCCATTCCAGCGGCCATGCCAATCCCTTGTCCGAGTGGTCCACTTGTTGCATCGACTCCTGCAGTCCAACCAAATTCTGGATGTCCTGGTGTTAAGCTATCTAATTGGCGAAATTGTTTTAAGTCTTCCATTTTCACATCATAACCAAATAAATGAAGCATGCTATAAAGTAGTGCGGACCCGTGCCCTGCCGATAAAACAAAACGATCGCGATTAAACCATTCAGGATTAGCCGGGTTAAATACTAAATGTTTCGCAAATAGCATATAAGCCATTGGTGCAGCCCCCATTGGCATTCCTGGATGTCCTGAATTTGCTTTCTCAATCATATCAATTGATAACGAACGAATCGTATCTACTGCTTGTCTATCTAATGTTTTTTTCAAAACGGTCATCTCCCTTAAATTCTTTGTGCTTATTTACACATACTTTTCTACGTCGGACCAAATGTGTACCAATCTTTCTGAGTAACTTGTTTTATCTCGGTCGTGAAATAACGCTGAGGTTCCCAGGACATACACATCCGGTAACGCATCATGCATTAGTGCGATAGTTTCTTTATTAATGTTGCCATCTACTTCTATTAGTGGCACATGAACTTTCCCAGCTAATTTTGCTTTTAAAGCTCGTAATTTTTGCAATACATCTATTTGGAATTTTTGTCCTGCAAAACCTGGATTCACGGTCATCATTAAAACCATTTCAACATCGTCTAAATACGGATAAATTGTTTCAATTGGGGTTTCCGGATTAATTGCAATGGATGGTTTAATGCTATAAGAACGAATTTTTCTAATCACTTCTGTTACATCATCTGCTACTTCAATATGAAAAGAAATGTATTCTGGTTTCACGGGAGCAAACATATCAATATATTTAAGCGGAGTAATTGTAGCCAAATGTATATCTAACGGGATTTCTGTATTGTTTCGCACGATTTCCAAATATTCCGGACCGAGCGCAAGATTATTTACATATACACCATCCATCACGTCACAGTGTAGTAGTTCCACGCCCGCTGACTCAAGACATGTAAGTTCATCGCCTAAATGCAATGGATCTGCGCACATAATTGAAGCGGCTATTTTTCTCATTTTCATCCTCACTTTCTTTCAAGTTCTATAATTTTATTTAAGCGGCGTTGATGACGGTCTCCAGCAAACGTTGCCTCGAGCCATGTATCAACAATCAAAAGCGCCAAACCTTCGCCAATAACACGCTCCCCTAAACAAAGAATGTTACTATTATTATGCTCACGAGTTGCTTGTGCAGAAAAAGTATCTGAAACAACTGCTGCACGAATGCCGTCGATTTTATTTGCAGCGATACTCATGCCAATTCCTGTTCCACAACATAAAATTCCAAGCTCGGATTGCTCGCTAACGACTTGGTTAGCAACTTCTTCCGCATAGGAAGGAAAATCAACGCTATCATCTGTATATGTGCCAATATCAACTACTTCGATATTCTTTTCGCGTAAATGTTTCACAATGGCATCTTTTAGTCTACGTCCACCGTGGTCACAACCAATTGTTAATTTCATTTAATTTCACCTTCATTAATAGATTTTTTTCTTTTAACACCTTATAATGAAATGGAACCGAGAACATACGCGAATATGCTCTCGGCTCATTTCTAAGGATGACTACTGTAAAACATCTGAGCCCGAGAAGCTTTGGATTCGTTTGCACGGTTATCCTTTTTTTGATGTTTATTCATACAGTTCATCCTCCATTATTAAGATTTCACTAATACTTTTATTTCATTTCCTGCCATAACTGCTTCAAAAGCTTCACGCCAGTCATCCAGTCCATATACTTTTGTAATCATTTTGTCCGTATTGATTTTGCCATTTGCAAGTAAATCTAGCGCTAAAATCCATGAAGAAGGTTTTTGTGAGCGGCTGCCAATATAAGCAATTTCACGTTGAATAATGGACTCTTCATCAATCGCATTTTTCTTTTCAGCAAAAAGTCCTACTTGAACAAAATCGCCTTTTTTCTTTGTTAGTGCTAATCCTTGATTTACGGCTGGTACTGCACCGGAACAATCAAATACGCGTTCAGCCCCGTAACCATCTGTCATACCAAGCACCACTTCAGTCAAATCTTCTTTTAAGGTATCGACAATTCGGTCCATGCCTAGTTCTTTTGCTAAACGTAAACGGTCACTATCTTTGGTAATTCCTGCCATAATCACCGTAGCTCCCTGCGCTTTTACAACTTGAGCAAGTAATAAGCCGATTGGTCCTGGCCCGAAAATAAGTACTGTATCATCAGGACGGATAGTTGTTTTTTCTAGCGCCGAGTGAACACAACATGCAAGTGGTTCTGTCAGTGCAGCTGCTTCCAGTGAAATTCGCTCGTCTAACACGTGACAACTTTCCTCGCGCGATAAAACAAATTCTGCAAAACTACCATTTGCTTGTGTACCAATACCGCGACGATTACTGCATAAATTGTAATCATGTTCTTGACAATAAATACATTCCCCGCAAGTTTCAAAAGTTGTTTCACTTGTGACACGGTCTCCCACTTTGATACTAGTTACATCTGGTCCAACTTCTACAACAACGCCGGAAAATTCATGTCCGAGTGTTACTGGTGTCGTTGGATTTTTATATTCCCCTTTAAATGTATGGATATCTGAGCCGCAAATACCAGTAAATGCTACTTTGATTTTTACTTTGTCACCATTAGTTTGTGGTTCTTCCACATCTTTTAGCTCCATTTGATCATAGCCAGGGTTTGTTTTTACTACTGCTTTCAAATTAATCGTCACCTTTCTGAGGCAATATCATCACTTTGTTATAATCATGTTCTCTGGAAAGAATCATCTCAAAAGCATCTTTCGTTTCTTCTAATTTATAACGATGTGAAATCAATGGTTTTAGTTTAATTCGACCTTGTTTGACAAATTCAATCGAAGTACGCCATTCTTCACCTGGAAATGGTGCCGAGTAGGAATTCCAGAAACCTTTCAGTGTTAATTCACGTCTAAAAATATTTTCAAAAGCTTCTTCGTGTAAAAGCACATCTGCATAAGCGATTCCTAGAAAACCAACTTTCCCTTTTTTCTTGGTTACAAGAAGGCATTGCTCTTGGGTAATTTTCGAACCGGCACATTCTAGCGCAATGTCAGCACCTAGACCATTTGTATAAGCTAAAACGCGTTCTTTTAAGTCTTCATTTTTTGGATTAATTGTATATTTACAACCAAAATCACGTGCATCAGCTAATTTTTTATCACTAATATCCACTGCGATAATGTCCTTCACCCCTGCAAGAAGTAAACATTGTACAACCAAGATCCCAATCGTTCCAATTCCAAATACAATGACTGTATCACCAAGTCTCGGCTCAATTCCAAGTACCCCATGCATGGATACGGCAAGCGGTTCAATCATTGCGCCTGCTTCAAAGTCCATGTCACCTATAGAGATTACATTGTCTGCTTTCATTACAACATTTTCAGCAAAACCGCCATGAAAATGCGATCCCACCATTTTGTAGTTATCACAAAGCGAGAAGTCTCCCGCTTTACAGTAGTTACATTCCATACAAGGCTCTAGTGGAATTCCGGCTACACGGTCACCGATAGCAATATTTTTCACTCCACTACCAATTTCAGTAATCACGCCGGCAAATTCGTGTCCCATAACAGCCGGCAGCGGGTATTTCCAGCGCGTTTGCATTTTATGAATGTCTGATCCGCATATTCCAACCGCTTTTACCTCTACACGTACTTGATCTTTCCCGCAAATCGCTTCATCAATTTGTTCTGCTTTTATTACATTATTCTCGTATAACACAGCTGCTCGCATGTTTCTATCACCTCTTCTATATCATTAAGACAAAACTTAGAAAATAGCTGCCCAAGCTTGAGAGAATTTAAGAATAACCCAGTTAAAGAAGTTACCACCCATATCAAGTGTACTAACTTGGGTTGCTCCTTTAGGGAATTCGTAAACGCCTTTCATCATTTCCGTATGCACAAGACCAAAGTCCGTTGCCATAAGAAGCGCAAGTGCAATAACTACTGTTCCAGCTAAAACGGAATGAAGAATGTTCCCTTTACGAGATGCTACAACGAACGATACATAAAACGGAATAGTCGCCAAGTCCCCAAATGGAAGTACTTTGTTTCCTGGAATGATAACAGCCAAGAAAAGAGTGATTGGAACAAGGATTAAACCAGTAGAAATATTCGCTGGGTGACCGATTGAAAGAGCTGCATCCAGACCAATATATAGTTCGCGACCTTTGAAACGAGATTTCATAAATTCACGAGCAGATTCTGAAATTGGGATTAAGCCTTCCATTAGAATTTTAACCATTCGAGGCATTAAGAACATTACCGCACCCATAGACATACCTAATTGCGCAACTGCGCCAACGTCATAGCCAGCAAGGATACCAATTGCAATACCTAGAATAAGTCCCATCATCATCGGTTCCCCGAAAATACCAAAACGTTTTTGAATAGTTTCTGGATCGACGTGAATGTTTTTGATTCCAGGAATTTTCGCGATTAGCCAACCAACTGGAATACCGATAAAACCGAATGCCGCTGTAGAACCTGTTGGTAAGGAGATTCCTTTTAATCCATAAAATTCTTCTACCATTGGTTGTGTTCTATCAGCCATCCAAAGAACTGCTACTTCATAAATAATGGCACAGAGAATTGCGAACCACCAGTTACCGCCAGTTACAATATAACCAGTTGCGCCTGCTGCGATAAAGTGCCAGTAGTTCCAAATATCAATGTCTAACGTTTTTGTTACTTTAAAGAAGATAAGTGCTAAGTTGACTGCTAAACAGATTGGAATTAAAATTGCCGCAACCGGAGAAGCCCATGAAGCCGCTGCTGCTGCCGGCCAACCTGCATCAATAATGGTTAAGTTTAGTCCAAAGCGTTCAACCATTTGTTGCGCTGCTGGACCTAAGTTGCTAGATAGTAAACTAATAACAAGGTTAATACCTACAAACCCAATACCAATCGTAATCGCGGAACGAAGCGCTTTTTTTGCTGGTACTCGGAAAATTAATGCAATAAAGAAAATCATAATAGGCAAAATAACGGTAGGTCCCAAATTTAACACATACTGTACTCCTGCTAGAAGTGTATCCATTTAATATTTCCTCCTTTTTCTCTGTTTATGTTTTATTCCCAAACTCCCTTGCTCCCCTTTATTTAAGGTGTGCAAGTATTTCTTCATCAAGTTCTTCCATACCCATACCAGTGATATAGGAAGTTGCAATAATAGCTGGGATTTTGTAAGTAGTTGGTAAAATAGTCGTTGATACGATTAAATCTGCCCCATCTTGCATGGATGCTGCCTCTGAAATTTTAATTTGTTTCACTTCTGCATCCACATTATTTTCTTTTACTAAACGTTCTACTCTGTCCGTTACTACTGTTGATGTTGCAATTCCTGCTCCACAAGCTACCAAAATTTTAAATTGTCCCATGATAAATTCCTCCTAATTAATTGCTGCGACTTTCCGCGGCTAATTTTTCTGTTTTTTAAACGGCAATCGTTTCCAAAATTTGTTTTATTTCTGCTTCATCTTTCGCTCTAAGTAATGCGGCTACATTGTCTTTATCTTGAATCGTCCCCATCAATTGCTGAAGTACCGCGAGCTGGCTGTGAGGTTCATTTAGTCCCAATACGAAAATTAAATTCGCTTCAACCGTTTGTCCAGCATCTTCCATTAATTTAAATGGAATGCCATCTTTCACAGTGATTACGGCGATAAATTGTTCCGTAACGCATTCTGGATCCGTATGCGGTAATGCCACGCCGTATCCATCTAATTTTAGCCCCGTTGGAAAGGTTTGTTCGCGGTCTGCAAGTCTTGTTAAAAAGTCATCAGTCACATATCCTTCCGACTTCCCACTTTCTGCAACCATTTGGAATAGGTCCTCTTGTTTCTTGATATCCGATTGAACCCAAACCATTCCTTTTTTCAAAAATTGTACTAAATCCATTACGAAATCCTCCTGTAATTCTTTCTGACTTCTCTACATTGTCTTTTTTGTTTCCAAGTCCGTGAAGTTTTTTATTATTTGGTGCATTTCTTTTGTGTTCCCAGCATTGGCAAGCTTTTTAAGTTCTTTCTTGTTTTCCGATAATTCCATCAATTGTAGCAAGGCTGTAAAGTGAGCATTTTTATCAACAGCTGCAATGACGACGATAAAATGTAAATTTTTACCACCTTCTACCGGCAAGCCTTCTTCTAGATAAAGCATGCTCATTCCAAGACTGTTCACTCCTTTTTCCGTTTCAGCATGAGGGATAGCTATGGCATTACGGAGAATGATGTTCATAGTCGGTGCTGGGTATTGCCGTTTCATTTCTTCCACATAAGTCTTTTCTACTACTCCTGCTGAGAGTAACGGTAAAGCCGCATGATAAATTGCTTCATGCCAGTTTTCTACCGATTTCTTACGTGTAATGTGTGTTACTTCAAGTAAATCTACAAGAGAACTGTTACCTGAATGTTTAGTTGCATTTTCTTCTGGTATTGGCATTAAATATTCTGCTAACACTTTTTCAAGACGAGTTGCATCTTTAATATCAGCGAATTTTGAAATAGTTTTCATTAATTGATCAACGCTAATATTCATCTCATCTACTAAATAAACCGACCGCATCACACGGCGTCTTAGCTCCAAACGTTCTTTTCCGTCCATTAACTGGTTAATTAGGAAAAATTTCTTATCCGTTGAAAGCGGCACGGCAGAAAATACAATGTCATACCCTACTTTAGTTTGTTCAAATTCCCGAATCGACATCGCTTGGTAGAAAAATATTTCTGGAAAAAGACTGCGTAATGTTTTCTCCATTAATCTTGAAATTGATAATCCATTCGGACAAACTACTACTGCTTTTAATCTTGTTTGTAGCTTTTCAGTAGATTCGATTAAATGCCCTCCAATGAAAAGGGTAATAAAAATACTTTCATTTTCTGGAACTTTACTACCAATAAAACGTTCTAAAGGTACAAGCGACTCTTTCACGATGTAATGCACGGCTTGGAATTCTTGATCAATCTTGTCTAAAATACTGTAATCAGTTGTAAGATGATACTTAATTCGATAATACGCAGGTTTAATATGTGCAAATAATTTTTCAAGTAATGATTCTTTGTCTACTAGTTGAATACAAGCCTTCTTTTCAAATTCGCTTAGAACTTGTTCCAGCGCCAGCCTTAACTTATGTGTTTCTTCTGATTTCAGATATTGCTTTGGTAACACATTGGATGTTAATAGTTGCAATGTGATGTACATTCGCTCTGCTTCTGGCATATTCGGCTCTTCTTCAATAAAAATCTCTGCTGCTCCGTATTCTCGAGTATCTGACAATTCATTGTAGTCAATCAGGAAAGATGTCGTAATCGTTTGCCCTTTCTTCATTCGCCGAAAAACAGCTTCCAGAATATAAGGCAATATTTGCATTTTATTGTCAATAAAATGCAAATTTAAGTGATGCTCTACTTGCTCCAATTTTTCGCGAAGCTCTTTAATCCTAGCTTCCTCCACTTGCATAAAATCTTGTAAATACTCTTCTCCACCAAAACTCTCTATAATGTGTTCTGCCGCATAAATGAGTGCAGTTCGCTGATTCCACTCGTCTCCATCAATCAAATAACCACGCATTCGTGAATATTTCACTTCTAGATTAAATTTATCAAGCGTTTTTTGTACCAGCTTCAAATCTCGTAATACGGTATTCTTGCTCACCTCCAACTCGCTGATAAAGTGATTAAGAGATAGTTCTTCACTTCCTGTTGTTAGCATGAGAATGATAAGACTGGCGCGTTCTTTTTCTGATGGAATGTACCAATCCGTTTTTTCGCCATCTTCCTCACCAATAATTTGAAACAGGTCAGGCTCTACAATAAATCGACCATTTGCAGCGCGATGAATTTTTGGATAGGTCTGTTCTTCTAGCCAATTATTGATTTTTTGAAAACTATAGTCGACTTGTCTTCGAGTTAAACTGAATTTCGTTTGTAAGTTTGTACTCGATATGTCAGGATGTCGTAATAGCTCTTTTAAAAGTGAATTACTTCTCTCATCCAAATACATGTGAGTTCCCTCCTGTTCGTTTTAATTATAAATCTATTTTCGCTAAAAATGTACACGCTTTCATCCCAATAACTTGCGAAAAGAATGTACATCATTGGGCTTTACTTGTGATGTTTTTAACAACTTTCTGATTTAAAAATGTTTACTTATTACCTTTATTACTTGTCGTGTAAGGGATGAGGGATATTTTTCCTTCAGAGGTAAAATCTGATTTGAAACAAAAATGAGAATGAAGTTGCGAAGTTTTGCGAGGGCACTTTCTTCTTTATCATACAAAAAATACTTGCTGCCTTCTATATGTTTTGTAAAAAAGTCCACAAAAATATGGTGCAAATGACAAAAAACGCCATTTGCACCATACTTGATTATTATTTTCTTTTTTGTTTATCTACTCTTAGTAAACTTTTGTTAAAATTATTAAACAACGCTCCATGCTTTACTTTCATTTTTGGGAAAGATTTTAACATCCTTCGTTCATTAAATTTAAGTTTTCGCATACTATCAGCAAGTTCTATATCTTTCTTTCGTTTTGCCTCTATTTCAGCAATTTTCATATCGACATTTTCTTGTTTTATCAAAAGACCTTCTTCAAATTCTTTTGCCCGTTCTTTTACACTTGCCTTTAGTTCGTTTGCTTGTGCAGTTAGTTTTTCATTAAACTCGGCAAGCGCTTTTTGGAAAGATAGCATGCTTGTTACGGATTTAATTGTATCGAATAACATAATAACAACGATAAGTGCTGGAATAATCCAGCCACCCCAGCTCAAAACCCAATCAGCAAATTCGGTGATAAGTGGATGCAAGAATCGAACCACTATAATACACGCGATTCCCCAAAAAATCGAAATAGGTAAACAAATCCGCCCTTTTACATTTAATGGCCAATTATGGTAATCCCACCAAGTTGTGTGAAAAAGCGCCTCTAAAACGGTAGCTGTTATGTACTCAATAACTGTACAAATAATCATCGAAAAAATAAATAAGGCCCATATATTATTTTGAAATGGTAAAATCAGCATTAAAACCGCCGTTACTCCAAATCCGTAAATCGGGCAATACGGTCCATAAAGAAAACCGCGGTACACTAATTTCTTTTCTGAAATCGAACAAAAAACTTCTTCCCAGGCCCAGCCAAGCACAGAATAAATGAAGAAGTATAGGATAAATATATTTATATCCATATTCTCATCTCCTTTTGTGGTTAATTTCACAATGCTTTTTTATTATAACAGAAATAGAAACCTTTCCACTATTACTAGTCAAAAAGTTTCTAATTGAGCTTGTTTATATTTAGCTTGCTTCTGTGTAGGCATGCTTGATTAGCGCACGAATAAGTTCTTTATCCCGTTCCTTTTCTAATAAGACTGAAATCCAAATACGTTTAATATCCTGGAATAATAGCTGTTCTGTTTTTTTAGCAGCACATTTTAATGTTAAGTCTGAACTATTTTCTTCAATAGATTCAAAAGCGGTGTTACTTACACCAACAAAAGTGGCATCTTTTACATTTCCTGTTTTATTATTAATTGTAAAAATAATGTCTGCACACAAACAAATCGGGGATAACTAAATTATTTCCCGGGAAATTACTTTCTTCTGCTTCCCAAAAACAACAAATATAGTTAGTAAGTGGAACGCTCGGTAAGTATTCTTTATAGCCAGCACGCATTGGTGTAGCTACAATAGGTCGAAACATTGTTAGCTTTGCCATCAAGAATCCCTCTCTTTTTTATCATAATGCCACAATTTTTTCTCTTTAAGTATGCTTCTTTCTTTTAATTGTGGGTATTAAATACTAAGGGGAAAACTTTTGAGAGGGTGATACAAAATGACTACTTACAAACGCATTCTTGTTGGTGTTGATGGTTCGAACGAGTCTGAAGCTGCTCTAAGACGGGCGGTTCAATTCGCAAAAATGGACGGGGCCACACTTGGTATTGGCTTTGTTGCTGATGTACGTCGCATTGCACCATTGATTGATTACGAACAAACCTATGCAAAAAAAGCGAAGGCATATGGGGAAGAATTGGTGGAAATGTACAAGAAAGAGGCTGAAAAAGCGGGTGTTCCGCATGTAGAAATTTTTGTTCACTTTGGAACGCCAAAAAGTACTTTGAATAAAAAGATTACCCGTAATTTTGAACCAGATTTAATTTTAGTTGGTGCTACTGGCCTCTCTTCTACAGAACAATTTATTCTTGGTAGTGTTTCTGAATATACAGCAGCTCATGCACCTTGTGATGTTATTATTGTGCATGCAAAACCATGGCGCAAAAGAAAAACTGTCGAAAAACTCTAATTCATGTATAATAAAGGTATTGAATATACGGCAGGAGGAGAAAAAATGACAGTTAGTACCGTTGCCATTGCTTCAGACCATGGCGGAATTGAGTTACGTAAAAGTATTATTTCTTACCTTGAAAGTGTTGGAATTAGTTATGAAGAGTTTGGTCCAGAAACGCCTGAATCAGTTGACTATCCTGAATTAGCAATTACTGTCAGCGAAAAAGTCATTAATAAGGAAGTGGATCGTGGCATTTTAGTTTGTGGTACAGGAATTGGTATGAGTATCGCTGCCAATAAAGTGAAAGGCATTCGTTGCGCGCTTGTTGGAGATACTTTTAGTGCCCATGCAACACGTGAACATAATGATACCAATGTAATCGCACTTGGAGCTAGAGTTATCGGACCTGGTCTTGCAGAAGATATTGTCAAAATTTGGTTAGAAACAGCATACGAAGGTGGCAGACATGCTAATCGAATTGGACAGATTACTGCGTATGAAGATAGTCACGACTTATAATAAGAGATCAAGCAAATGCTACTTTATGACATTCCACAGCATTTATGAAAACGACATAAATAATTAATATATTGCGAGAGAAAACGGAATTTCGTTTTCTCTTTTTCTTTAAATACTAATTCTTTATAATGAGCTTAATTGCGAGCGTTGTAACAGAAAAAAATCACATTTAATAGATCATAAAAATCGGATGGTGAATTTGATTGTATAAGTATCAAAAAGCATTGATAATCACGCCAATCGCAATTGTTATATTAATGATTCCGATAGTTTTATTTTTGACAGGGACATTTGGAACGACGATTGGTTATATTGCCCTAAACTTGGTGTATTGGCTGGTATTCTGTATACCTTGTATCGCTTATGTTGTCAAAAAAAGCGGATTTAACATTCAACAGTTTTATACCACAAACAATCTTAATAATAAAAAACGCAACCTAATCTATAATCTACTTGCATTTTTACCCGTTATAGCAACAGGATTTATCGTATTTATTCCAATTATTGGGGTTGCGCCTTTGATGACATTCTTCATTGCTGCTTTGTATGCGCTTATAAATGGTAGCATAGAAGAATTATTTTGGAGAGGCTTATATTCCCAGTTCTTTGATAAAATAGGCTGGGCATATATCTTTCCCACCATACTCTTTTCCCTTTGGCACATTGCGATTGCCCTAACAAAAGGAATGATTTGGCATGGCGGTATATTGACTTTAGTTATGGGTGCAGCTTTTATGGGTGTTTTGTGGGGATTTATTGCATTTAAAACGAAAAACATTAGATATACGACTATTGCTCATATTCTTACAAATTTTTTCGCCTTTAGCGGTATGATATATGATAATTGGTTTGTTTAAATATAGGAATAATTTATCTTTTGCTATAAAAAAATGATAAAAAAGACACATTGCTAATAAGAACATATGTTTGTACAATATACACAAACATATGTTCTTATTATTTTTTGGAGGTATAGCCATGGAAACGATGTTAATTGGGAAAAAGTATTATGAGAGGGTCAACCAGCCTATTATTACAAATGAGCGCTGGGAGGAATATTTAGCATTAATACACGACTCCATAGATAATGATTATTCTCTACGATTTACCACATATGCTGGTGGTTATGAACATCATGTTTCGGGCAAATGCTATTTATTTAATATAGCACTAAAAACAGTTCTAGTTTCTGGGATTATTGTAAGAGATTCAGAAATAATCTCGATTGAAAGGTTGTGATTTTTATGACCTACAAAGATAGAGGAATTAAAAAATGGCAAGGATTTTTCTTAAGTGAACATAGTGAGCAAATGGAACAACAACAAGCAAAATCTCTATTAAAATGGCGGGAACCAATGACACCTGACTGTATTGAACACGTGCTAAGTAATGCGATTTCTCATCAATCTATGCTAGTTATCCAGCAGAAACCACTAGATGCAGATGCTTTTCCAGAACCGGATATTGTCGGCCGAGTTGCCGGAGTGGATGATGGCACTGTTTTTATCCAATCAGCTTCAGAAGTTATCGCTATCCCCTTTTCAAATATTTTACATGTAGAAGAACGGACAATTGACAAATGGTACAGGTAGAAGATTACTCTCATGCACCAAGAAAAGATATTTTATGTGTTGATGTGAAGTCCTTTTTTGCCAGTGTAGAATGCGTTAAGCGTGGATTAAACCCTTTAAAAGCAAAATTAGTAGTGATGAGTAATGCGGACCGAGCAGGCGGTTTAGTCCTAGCTGCCAGTCCGATGATGAAAAAAATACACCGAATAAAAACTGGCTCTAGGATGTATGAACTGCCTACTTGGGACAAGGAAATCATTATTGCACCACCACGTATGAAGCTATATTTAAAAGTAAATGCCATGATTCAAGCTATCTTTTTACGCTATGTTCCTAAAGAATATTTCCTACCTTATTCAATTGATGAAGCTTTTCTAGATGTAACTGGGTCTCATGCGCTATTTGGTACAACGCAAGAAATTGTCTATAAAATCCAACGAGATATTTTAGAAGAATTGCGTCTTTATGTTACGATTGGCATTGGCGACAACCCGCTTCTCGCCAAGCTCGCACTCGATAATGTTGCAAAAGATCGAGCGGACGGAATAGCTGAGTGGCGCTATGAAGATGTTCCAGAAACTATTTGGAAAATAAGGCATTTAGAAGATGTTTGTGGAATTGGACACCGCACCGCCTTACGTCTTCAAAAAATGGGGATTTTCACTATGTATCAGCTTAGCCAAACTCCACCAGCCATCTTAAAAAACAAGATGGGAATTATAGGAGAACAGCTTTACTATCACGCTCACGGAATTGACTATAGTTTTTTAAATGAAAAATACGTCCCAGCAAACACAAGTTATGGAAAAAGCCAAATTCTCGAAAAAGACTATCATGTTTCCGCAGAAGTAGAAATTATTATTCGTGAAATGGTAAGCGAAGTGGCGATGCGTTTGCGGCAAAATCATGTTGATACTTCTGTCATTCATTTGAGCATTGGCTATAGTAAATACAGTATAAAAAAAGGATTTAGCCATCAAGCTAAAATCCCTCCTACTAATAGTAGTCACGCGCTTATTCCTTATTTCCTACAACTGTTCCAGCGTTACGATGAACACGAACCAGTGCGTTCCATTACCATTTCATGTGGCAAAATATCTTTAAAAACTGGTCTACAACTTAATTTATTTGAAGATGCTACGCTGACACTAAACCAAGAGCAGTTAGAAGTAACGGTTGATAAAATTCGCGCACGTTACGGTTTTAAATCGCTTATGCACGCAAGTAGTCTGTTGGCGGGCGCAACTGGAATAAAACGTTCAGATATCTATAGTACCCTTAGTAGAGACCAAGATATCCAATATACTTACATTTTCTTATAGGCTGGACAGTCCTTTTCTTACTGTCTACTATATGAGAGAATAAACAAAAGGAGGCTTTCTATGAGAGTACAAGAAGTCATATTAAACAATGGAGGGAGAAGATATTTAGTTCTAGACGATCAAGGGAAACCGATTCAACCAGTTTTACAATATATGAAGTATCTAGATAATACACAAAAGAGTCCCAACACACAGCGTACTTACTGCTATGCATTGAGAGACTATTTTGTTTTTTTGTCTTTAACTGAAACAAGCTACGAACTTGCCAACATCAAAACAATAGCAAATTTTCTATCCTGGTTAGTAAACCCCACTTTAATTGAAAGAGTTCAACACCTAATACCCCCCACTTTAAAAAGCGAAAAGACAGTCAACTTAAAAGTTACAGCTGTACTATCCTTCTACAAATTTCTCTACCAATTTGAGCATATTGAATATGATGTCGCTCAGCGAGCGTATGTAGATGTAAAAGGTATCAAGCAATATAAAGGTTTTTTACATCACATCACCAAAAATAAAAGAGTATCAGAAAGTATCTTAAAATTAAAGGAACCCAAAAGCAGAGTTGAAACAATTCCAGACTTCACTTTACAAGCAGCGTTAGGAGCTACAACGAATGTAAGGGATTTCTTTTTGCTTCGGTTACTTTATGAAACAGGGTTAAGAATTGGAGAAATATTGTCGCTGCACAAAGAAGATATCTTATTCGATCTTCACCAAGGACACCGAGTTCGTCTAGTTTATCGAAAAGAACAACCGAATGACTCTCGCCAGAAAACCGGCTTACGTGAAGTTCATATCTCCGCCAACTTAATCGACTTATTCGACGACTATATGTACAGCATTTTAGATTTTGATCGCTCCGATTCTTTATTCGTAAAAGTTAAGGGGAAGTCCCAAGGACTACCCCTTAACTATCAAGATGTTATGGCAACATTTAAAAGAATTGAAGGAAAAATCGAGTACCATTTACATCCACATTTATACCGGCATACCCACGCTACTAAGTATTACGAACAAACTAAAGATATCAAAATTGTTCAAGAGCGACTTGGTCACAAACACATCCAGACAACAATGAACCTCTATTTACATCCAACAGATAAAGAAATCCGAGCACAGTGGGAAAAAGCGAGTCCAGCTTTTAGAATGGAGGAATAATGGAAGCACATTTTACTAAGTCTTATCCATTGAAAGAGTACGAGGAAAAATTACGAGCAATACTTAGCACGTATACAAGAAAAGAAATCTTAGCTGATGGTTCTGTCCAAGAGACAGTTATTGAAGATTGTTTATGCTAATTTAAAAAGGGGCCACTTTTTATAGGTGCGATGGTTGAAAAAGGGACCACTACTAACTCACAATA
>NZ_JAASUA010000015.1:0-41220 GCF_014322845.1 Listeria immobilis
GACGATATTCAATTCACCGTAAAACATGATAAATGGGCAGGAAAAGATGGTGGATTAGGGAAAATGCTAGCCCAAGCCGAAGCAATGAAAGCCGAAGCGAAAGACTTTGACCCAGTGAAAGCAATAAAAGAAATAGCCGACTTCTTTACACCGCTCGGAGACGGTGCTAGAGTTATGACAGGAGAAGACCCGATAACCGGAGACAAGCTATCATGGGGCGAACGAGGACTGTCCTTGTTATTTATCATTCCACTTGCGAAAGTAGGCAAATATGGGAGCAAAGGGTTTAAATTTGTTTACGAAGGCATAGAAGACGCAAATAAGATTCATAAAAAAGCAGACAAGGTGAAAGCGGTAGAAAAAAGTACGAAGAAAGCTAGTGGAGCAAATGTTGGTAAGAACTTACAAAATCAATCAAAAAATATGAGAAATAATCTAGATGATTTTATAAAAAACTACAAAAATTCTGATGAATACCTAAACCTATCTAATTCACAAAGAAAAATAGTTAATCGTAAATTAGATAGATTAGGAAAAGGAAATGTTGCAACAGCCGAAGTTGATATTCCCGGATTAAAAAAAGATTTTAAAGCTCATAGCCAAGTACAATCTAATGATTCATTAGGATACATGGACGATTTTTCAATTGCACCAAGCGAAAAAGATAGAGTTTTAAAAAATTATGTTGAAGATGGTTATCCAAGATATAATGATACAGAAGCTAAAATCTTAGAAGATATAGCGTCTAAGATAAAAGATCCTAATACAAAAGGAGAAATTAATCTGTTTTCAGAATTAGATTGTTGTCAAAGTTGTACAAATTTGATACTAGAGTTTAGAAAAAAATATCCTAATATTAAGATAAATGTAATAACAAATAATACTTTGAAATAAATGAAAGGAGTTTTTATCTTGAAAGAAAATTTACCAACTTATGATGATATAGTTGAGGCTGTTCAACTAGATTTGGATGAATATGTTAATGAAGATGGGTTAACTATTGCGCAAGCAAGCGCAAAAATTCTTGAAGAAGAGTGGCAAGATATTAATGAAGATGAATGTGTAAAATATTCATATCTGCTTACTTTAGCATTAGATGGAATTAAACAAAACCAACTTTCTGATTTTTTGTATGACAAACTTGAATTTTATGGTAATAACATTCTAAAAATGGATAACAATGAATCAAGTCAATTAAAGCAAGATTTTCTAAAATATCAAGAGAAACTAAAAGAACAAAATTTTGATATGATAGAAACTAATGTTAATACTAAGTCAAGAGTTGATTATATTCTTAATCAAAATCAGTAAAATAAAAAAGGCACTTTACTATCTGATTGGCGTCGGATAGTAAAGCCTTGAATAGTAAGCACAATCTCACTAATCAAGTTGCCAAAAGCTAACCAAAGCTAATTTGTATTCATTGTAAGAAAAATTTATTTTTGAGAAAGGGAGCGATTGAGTGCAATCGTTTCTTTTTACGAAGATGCCTGGGAACAAACTTCGGCAGTAACTAGAAGTATTGCAGATCATGCATTTGAAAATGGAAATAAAAGAACAGCATTTGAAACATTAAACATGTTATTGGGTGATTTAAACTTGAAATCACCTTTGAGTGATACTCAAAAATGGGATTTAATTGACAAATTAGGTAGAAAGGAGATAACAAATGTAGCAGAAATTGCAAACATTCTTAAAGGAAAATAAAGCGAACTTTACAGTTAAATATGATTCAGAACGAGAAGATAATAATTATACAGTAGTCCTTTTTGATACAAAAGAAGGCTCAAGTATTTGTGGTGGAGATACTAATTCAATTGAACTCTTTGAAAAAGAAATGATGGAGAGTCTAGATATTAAAATTGATTTTACGAAAATGAATCAGCTGTTTTATTTAGTGGAAAAAGGACTTTCTAATACGGAGGTGGATTACTTTATTATAGGAATATACCAAGCTAAAAATTTATTAGAATATCGTATATCGATATTTGGGAAATCAATAAATATAAGAGAATCATTTTACTCTTTAGAAGAGTTAGAAAGGTTTGTAAAAAATTATGGATGAACAGCTAATAAGTGATATTAATAATTTTCTTCAAAAATCAACTGAAAATGTTGTTAAACCTATGTATGGTATCAAAGACAAAAACTCTATTCAACTGATCTCCCAATCATTAAATCAAGAAGTTTTTGGTGTGAAATTGTACCCTACAATTTTTGATAAGGCAGCTTATATATGGTATGCACTTTCCAATTATCATTGTTTTTATAATGGAAATAAGCGAACTGCATTAGTGACAACATATAGTTATTTAAGAATAAATGGTTATTGTTTAAAAGTAGATGATAGTTTTTATGATATTTCTTTAAATATTTTGGAATCGCAAATAGAAAAGGAAGAAATCAAAGAAATTATACTAAAGAATATTGTTGAGAGTAATAAAATTTTACCCGAAAACATTTTAGAGCAATTAGAAATAGAAATAGGTCAAAATAGTTCTTTTCAAAAAGTAATTGTTAAATTGTCACAAACATAATGAAAATATACAATTTAAAAGGGTACCTTACCACAAGACTGGTAATCAAATGAAAACCACTAGATAGTAAGCGCAGACCCAAATTTAGAAGAACAAACCATTTAAATTCGGTTTGTTCTTCTATTTAAATGAAGAGACCTTGAAATCTATAATAATCAACATTTACTTAGTAATGATCATTTTATTAAAAAGAATTAGGTAGTATTAGTGATGACATTTTTGTACAAGGTAGTCGATTCGGAGGAACACTACATACTTGTCAAAATTATACTTCAATATATTAGTGTTATACAAAAAAATTCCAGCCTTAATATTCGCTAAATAAAAAAAGTGGAGGCAGTTCTGTAATCAGAGCTCCTCCGCTTTTTATGTGTAAATTTTCTTTTAAAGCTATGCAAAATACAACTAAAAATGATAGCTTACTTAATTATTTTGCGAAATAGTCATTTTAGGATTTTGTCTTATCTTTTAGATTTTCTGCTACTAGTTGAAGCAGTAAGGAATTAAAGGTTGCTTGGACCGATTGCAAAACTTCAAAAAAGTTAGTATCTACCTTTTCAACTAAAGGTAGTGCTTTTGATAAAAGTTGTTCTCCGGCTTTTGTTAGTTCAATTACTTTAGCCCTGGAATCAATCGAAAAACTTTGTCTAATCAACAGTTGAGCTTTTTCTAAATTTCTAATAATAGTAGAGACAGTCATAACATCTATGTCTGATTGTTTGGAGATATCTACTTGGTTAACTTCTTTGTTCGTTTGCTGCAAGTAACCAGTGGATGCCATAACAATAAATTGCGGATGGGTCAACTGCAGTTCTTTTAGTGTGTTTTTGATAGATCTATACTACAAATTATAGACTTTAATAAAAGATAAACCAGTGGAATTAGAGGCATTATCTTTAAATTCTGAAGGAAAATTAGTCATGACTAGCTTCAACCAATGCAAAAACAGACGAAGGGACATCAGAAAATATTCGTGCAATAAAGTTGGCATCTTCTTTAGTTGTCGCTCTTTCCAAAGGAACAAACTCAACTGAATGCTTGATAAGCGTATGTTGTCCTTCATTACTTAATTCATGGATAAAATAAATATCTCCAACAGTAGGGATTGAAGTTTTATCAGTAAAATGTTTATTCTCAGAAACAGAAACTAATGTAAAATTCATTGTCGGCTGTCCGGATAATTTCATTTCACCTGTTGTACCTTCCACGAATTCCCCATTTAAAGCTATTCCTTCTAAGTTTTCTTCCCAAGTAAACCATTTGTTGACATCTGCATATTGTGCCCAAATTTTTTCAGCTGATATGTTTGTTTTTAATTCAAAACTAAAATTCATATTAATTCCTCCTTTTTGTAAGTCTGCTTATAATAATAACACTTACTATATAGAAGTCAATAGAAATTTAAGTGATAAGTTTGATTAGGCGAAGGGAATAGCATTTATTTGCTTTGTTATAAATACTATCTGGTTGGTCTTATATAAAAAAATGGACTTGGTGACGTCTTTAATAAACGTAACCAAATCCATTTTTAATTTATCTTTTAAATGTATCTTATCTATTCTCCGCTTTATTATAAGCACCATGCCAAACTGGCCCGATAAATTCATTTAGTGCAAATCCGCCTTTGATTGCAGCTGTAACGAAGTCTTTCGCTTTAGAAACAGCTTCTTCTACAGATAATCCTTTTGCAAGACCGGCTGTAATAGCGGCAGCGAAAGTACAACCAGCGCCGTGATTGTGGCTTGGAGAAATCTTTTCTACTTCATATACGGTGAAATCTTTGCCATCATAAAGTAGGTCGATTGCTTTGTCGCTTTCTAGTGCTTTTCCGCCTTTGATAACAACGTATTTAGCACCTAATTCGATAATTTTTTTCGCAGCTGCTTTCATGTCGTCTAAAGTTGTTAATTTGCCAAGACCAGATAATTGACCAGCTTCGAACAGGTTTGGTGTTGTGATTGTTGCTTTTGGAAGTAACAAGTCACGGATAGCTTCTGCGTTTTCCGGTTGGATTAATTCATCTTCGCCTTTACAAACCATAACTGGGTCGATAACAACATTTTTTAAATCGTATTTATCAATGGCTTCACGAGTGGCTTTAATGATATCAATAGAGCCGAGCATACCTGTTTTCATTGCATCAACAGGTCCACCAGAGAGGATGGTTTTTAATTGTTCACGTACGAGCCCCGCATCAATTGGAGTTACGCCATGTGCCCAATTATTGTCTGGATCCATTGTTACGATAGTTGTAATCGCGCTAAAACCATAAGTACCATATTCTTCAAATGTTTTTAAATCTGCTTGTAAACCAGCGCCACCACTAGAATCAGAGCCTGCAATTGTTAATGTTTTTTTGATTGTCATCGTATTTCCTCCTAAAACTAAACTTTAGTCATTTGTTTCAAGCATTTTATAGATAGCAGCTGCGACACCGTGTTCATCATTAGAAACAGTAACATGATCTGCTAAATCTTTTACTTCATTTTCGGCATTGCCCATTGCGACACTATAACCAGCCATTTTGAGCATCGAAATGTCATTCATATTATCTCCAATTGCAAAAGTTTCATCAAGTGTTACGCCTAGTTTTTCTACATAATATTGTAGAGAAATGCCTTTTTGGGCTTCACGATTTGTAATTTCAATATTATCGGAAAAGGAGGAAGTAACAGCTAAATCATTATTTTTTTCTAATTTTTTCTTTGCTTTTGCAAGTACATCTTTTTCTGGTGAAAACGAAATAAACTTTAATATGGTTAAATCTTTATTATTTAGAATTCGCTCTACATCAGTAATTTCATGTACATCTTTTGATTCAAAACGTTCGGCTACTTTATCAGTGATGCCGGTCACAGGAGCATCAGGGAAAATGCGCTTGTACATTTCAATCATAAATTTTTTACCGCGTTCTTTATCTGTTGTAATTGGTCCCATATCTGTGAAAAATTCTGTATACATTCCTAGCTCCGTTAATGTATTGTAAGTGTCTCGTGCTAGTTCTTTATCAATCGGATGTTGCAAAATGATTTTACCATGTTCATCACGAATTTCGGCACCATTCATACAAATTGCTGGTGCGTACAAATTGACTTTATTAATAAGGCTCATTGCGTCATTATACATACGTCCAGTACAAAGAACGAAATGAATACCTTTTGCGCGTGCGGCTTCGATTGCCTCAACGTTTTCTTGTGCAATTTCGATATCAGAGTTAAGTAGTGTCCCATCCATGTCTGAAGCAATAACTTTAATCATAATATTTCATTCCTCTCCAATTTTACCTACCATACTAGAATAGCATTTTTTAAAGAAAAATGCACAAGCGGTAGTTGTACGCAGTTTTTTATGTTTAATAGTTACTTTACTATATTTCTTTCCGTCATTTAGTTATAATGAATAAGAATAAAACGTGGATTGGATGTGTCAGAATGAAAACAGAGCTAGAAAAGATGATTGCAGGAGAAATGTATAATCCTAGTGATAGAGAGCTAGTACATGGAAGAAGTCGTGCTCGTAAGTTCTGTCGGGAGATTAATGATACGATGGATGCTGAATCCCGTCAAAGCGTACTTAAGCGTCTATTTGGTGGTACAAAAGAAAATGTTTATGTAGAACCTGATTTTCGAGTGGATTATGGTTCTAATATTTATGTTGGCGAAAATTTTTATGCTAATTTTGATTGTGTTATTTTAGATGTTTGTGAAGTACATATTGGCGATAATTGTATGATGGCGCCAGGGGTTCATATTTATACAGCAACTCATCCACTTGATCCAGTAGAGCGAAACAGTGGACTTGAGCTTGGTAAGTCTGTAGAAATTGGTGACAATGTATGGCTTGGTGGCCGAGCGATTATTAATCCGGGAGTAAAACTTGGTAATAATGTTGTAGTTGCTTCTGGGTCAGTTGTAACAAAAAGCTTCCCTGATAATGTCGTTTTAGCCGGAAATCCTGCACGAGTAATCAAAACAATTGAGGTAACGGAAAAATGATTATTTCAGATGCAAAGATTTTTGAACAGATGGAAAGTGAGCTTGCAAAAGCAAGGGCGGCAACGACAAAGGCCAGTCAGGATAAACACTTGCATGGTTTAATGTTGCTTGTTCAGCTTGCAAAAACTGGAGACGAAACAGGAATGGAAATAGAGAAAAGTGCTATTCCAAAAGCTGAATCAACGCAAATCGTTCATATGGATGGAAAGAAAATGGAGTTAGATGATGGAGCAAATGGAGATTCTTTGCTTGATTTTTAGGGGGGCATTATGAAAAAAACAATTATTGCTGGAGCCATTTTTGCTGGGTTGGCAGTTTTACTTGGCGCTTTTGGAGCACATGCATTAAAAGATATGCTTGGAAGTTATGCGAGCACGTGGGAAACTGGTGTACAGTATCAAATGTTTCATGCAGTAGGTATTTTAATTGTTGGATTGCTAATGGAAAAACAAGACAGCCGGCTGTATACTTGGGCAGCTATTTTATTTTCGACGGGGATTGTTTTCTTCTCTGGAAGTTTATATGTGTTAAGTATTTCAAAAGTATCTATTTTAGGCGCGATTACACCAATTGGAGGAATTTTGTTTGTTGTAGGTTGGTTCTTGTTAATTTTAGGTGTATCGAGAAGAGTTAGAAGCATTTATTAAGTTAATTTTAAATAAAAAATAATTGTCTTTTTGTACTAGTTTCGGTATAAAGACGGTTATTTTTTATTATTGGCAAATTAGTGATAAAATAAAGGAATCATATTTTATAAGGAGACAGCAAATACATGACATATGCACTTGAAATAAAAGACTTACGAAAAATATATTCTACTGGAGTTGAAGCTCTGCGCGGTGTGGATTTAACAGTAGAAGAAGGGGATTTTTATGCACTTCTTGGTCCTAATGGTGCTGGTAAATCAACCACAATTGGTATTATCACCTCCCTTGTTAATAAAACATCAGGAAAAGTAACTGTGTTTGGTTATGATTTGGATACGGATATTGTTCGTGCAAAACAGCAAATTGGTCTTGTTCCGCAAGAGTTCAATTTTAATCCGTTCGAAACAGTTCAGCAAATTGTTGTTAACCAAGCAGGCTATTATGGTGTTTCTCGTAAAGAAGCTTTTAAACGAAGCGAAAAATATTTAAAACAATCTAATTTATGGGAAAAACGCCATGAAAGGGCACGAATGCTTTCGGGTGGAATGAAAAGACGTTTGATGATTGCACGTGCTTTGATGCATGAACCGCGATTACTTATTTTAGATGAACCAACTGCAGGAGTCGATATTGAGCTTAGACGAGATATGTGGACTTTTTTAAGGGAGCTAAATGAAAGTGGAACAACAATCATTTTGACTACTCATTACCTAGAAGAAGCAGAGATGCTTTGCCGAAACATCGGAATTATTCAATCAGGAGAGCTTATTGAAAATACGAGTATGAAATCATTGCTTTCAAAATTGCAGTTTGAAACTTTTATTTTTGATTTGGAGCCATATGATCAAGCATTTGAAATTACGGGTTATCAACATGTTTTTGAGGATAAACAGACACTTTCTGTGGAAGTGGAACGTAACCAAGGTGTGAATCATATCTTTGAACAATTAAGTGAAAAAGGAATAAAAGTTCTTTCAATGCGTAATAAATCGAATCGTTTGGAAGAATTATTTTTGAAAATTACGGATGAAAAACATCAAGTGGGGGAAAAACATGTTTAATCTATATTTTACAGCTTTAAAAAGTTTAGCAGCAAAAGAAACTAATCGTTATATGCGGATTTGGGTTCAGACACTCGTGCCACCAGTCATTACAACATCACTTTACTTTATTATTTTTGGGAAAATGATTGGGAGCCGTATTGGCGATATGGGCGGATTTTCTTATATGGAATACATCGTTCCAGGACTGATTATGATGTCGGTAATTACTAGTTCCTATGCCAATGTGTCATCTTCGTTCTTCTCACAAAAATTCCAAAAAAATATTGAGGAAATTTTAGTGGCGCCAGTACCAACTCATATTATCATATGGGGATTTTTGATTGGTGGAATTGGTAGAAGTATTTTAGTAGGTGCACTTGTTACTATTATTTCATTATTTTTTGTACCACTTCATGTATTTTCTTGGTCAATCGGAATAATTACCTTTTTAATGACAGCAATTGTATTTTCGCTGGCAGGTCTTCTTAATGGGATTTTTGCTAAATCTTATGATGATGTTTCCATTGTGCCAACATTTGTTTTACAGCCATTAACATATCTTGGTGGAGTGTTTTATGCTATTTCTATGCTTCCGCCAATTTGGCAAGCTATTTCCAAAGTAAATCCGATTGTATACATGATTTCAGGATTTCGCTATGGTTTTCTTGGTGTAACTGACGTGCCAATAATGGTTTCCATGTTAATCCTCGTTTTATTTATTGTGATTCTATATGCGATTTGTTGGTATTTAATTAATAAGGGAAGAGGATTAAGAAGTTAATTAGATTGGAGCGAAGTAAATTCTGTCTCATTTTAGTTAAAATCGTCATCTAATTTTAATACAAAAAAAGGGTTTGGGCTGGTAAAGACGGGTATTATATAGACATAAGCAATGACAATGCCATTACTTTTTCTCCCTTTTTTGTATGGATTGTCTTTACTTACCTTAAACTCCCTTTTATACTTTTAGTGGTTGTTTTGCAGCTGCTAGAGGTATTTTTTTGTTAAATATTTCTAAAAAGAGGGAGTTCTAGTGTGCTATATGTTAAATGTTAAGTGAATATAGCGCTAGTTAGTGAATAAAATAGAAATGTGTCTATTTTATGAAACTTTTTGCTATATCCTTGTATAATGCTGTGGCTATGTATATTCTTAGGAGAACGATAAAATATAGGTACATAGGAGGAAACATGGGATTTTTAGAAGCTTATAAGTCATTTTGGAAGAATTATGTCAATTTTAGTGGTCGTGCACCAGCTTCGGCATATTGGTATGTAGTGATTTGGAACATAATTGTTGTTGGGGCGCTTTATGTTATTGCAAGTATTTTCGGTTTATCAGCAATGATGGAAGGTTACATGACTGGTATGGGAATGGTTGGAGGCGGCGGTGCACTCTTTATTTTAATTGTGATTTGGTTGTATTCGCTTGCGATTGTAATTCCGACAATTAGTCTTATTGTAAGACGATTGCATGATTCTGGGAAAAGTGGATTTTTGGCTTTTCTTGGCTTAATTCCTTTTTTTGGAGGAATTATTATTTTAATCTTTATGTGTTTTGAAAGTGATGGGCCAAACCAATATGGAGATGGCTATAGTAAATTTGATATTTAAAAATAAAACGAGCTAGGAGTTAAATCCTGGCTCGTTTTATTTTTTTAGAATCGCTTTTAATGGATTCCTTCACTTACAAGAAACCAATTTACTTGGCTGGTGTTAATAAAATAAGTTAAGTCATATTTGGTTAGCTCAATACATTTTTCGTTAAAAAGGTTTTTTAAGTCTGTTTTAGATAATTCGTGGATGCTGATGTTGTTGATTTTTGCGTCGTCATCAAGTCGAATTGATTCTCCGTTTGCGGTATAAATTTCGATATACATCGTACCATCCTCTCTGAATTATATTGATTTATAATTTTCTCTAAAAATCCTTAATTGATTAATTGCGGTAACAAGTTGTTGGCTGGAAATAGGTTCATCCGTACCTAGTTTTGATGCCGTTTTTTAAAATTTCGACATTAGATGAAATTTCTGAATCAGCGACTTGTTTTTTTCAGTGTTATTGATTTTCTGTTTGTTTTTATCATAACAATATATGCTAGTTGTGTAAAGGAAGCCAAAGTGAGTCAAAAGTAGCAGAGTGAAAGGGTATTTTCTGAGTTTTAAAAAATAGTAATCGAATACTAAGTGATTTTCCATTGATATATCAGCTAGCTGTTTTTTTTGTAATAATGGAGCTACTCTCAAGAAGTTGACAACGAACCAATATTCTTTCTAATTTTTGTCCAAATACTCACTAAATGTTCATAATAAAGCGGGTTAAAAGTGTTATACTTACATTAAGAAAAAATAGGATAATTATTTTATATTAGATAAAGAAAAAATAGATGTTAAAAGGGAATATTTCTTTTTGTTTGGGGAAAAGCAAAGCATTAGATGAATGAATTTTATTAGCTAAAAAAGGAAAGACTCTAAATCGAAAAGGATTTGTTAAGATGGAGACAAACACGCACGCCCCAACAGGCTTATCTAATGAAGAAGTTTCAGAACGGGTAAGAAATGGTCAGGTTAATCACGCGCTTAAACCATTGACACGTAGTATACCTGGAATTATCCGCGACAATACATTTACCCTTTTTAACATTATTAATATCGTCATTGCAAGTTTTATTATTTTTGTAGGAAGTTATAAAAATTTGCTATTTCTTGGAGTGGCGCTTTGTAATACTGCGATGGGGATTTTTCAAGAAATTCGAGCAAAACGAAATATCGATAAACTTACCATTTTAACTCAGGCGAAAGTAAAAGTTATGCGTAATGGTGAATTATGTGAACTAGAGCAGGGCGAAATTGTGTTAGGTGATATCATCGTGTTAAATCGTGAAGATCAAATTTGCGCGGATGGCATTATCTTTCAAACAGATGGTATAGAAGTAGATGAATCCCAATTAACAGGGGAATCAGAACCTGTTTTAAAAAAAGCGAAAGACAAGGTAATGTCCGGGAGCTACATTGTTAGTGGACAGGCTTATGTCGAAGTTTCAGCTGTTGGCGAACAAAGTTTTGTTTCCAAGCTTTCTATGGAAGTAAAACAAGAAAAACGGCCGGATAGCGAACTCATTCGTTCCATTAAGAAAATAATCAAAGTGTTAACCTTTATTATCATCCCACTAGGTTTAGCTTTATTTTTTTCGAAATATTTACAAGGTCTGCCACTTAAAGAATCCGTACTTGGAACATCAGCTGCAATGATTGGAATGATACCTGAAGGCTTAGTATTACTAACAAGTATTGCGCTCGCAGTTGGTGTGATTAATTTAGCAAAACAAAAAGTACTTGTAAAATCCATGCCATGTATCGAAACGTTAGCTCGTGTGGACGTACTCTGTTTGGATAAAACCGGAACGATTACAGATGGGAAATTAGATGTAACGGATATTGTCCTAAAAAATCCACATGTTACTGCAACTCAAATAAGTGCGAGCATTGGTGCAATCGTAGGCTCATTAGCAGATAATAATGCGACTAGTATCGCATTAAAGAAACACTTTTTGGAAAATCCAGAATGGAAAGTTACTACACGCTTTCCTTTTTCTTCTGCTAGAAAATGGAGTGGGTGCAGTTTTATCGACAAAGGTACGTTTTTAATAGGGGCGCCGGAATTTATTTTTGCAGATTTATCCAAAGAAGATAAACAAGAGTTAGATGACTATGCAAATCAGGGGTTTCGCGTTTTAGCAGTAGCTCATTCGCCAATACAACTCGAAAAGGCGGTACTACCTGAAAAAAGAGAACTGCTTGCGTATATTTTAATTGCTGATAATATCCGTGCAGAAGCTCCAAGTACATTTGCGTTTTTTGCCAATGAAGGCGTGTCAATTAAAGTTATTTCAGGTGATAACCCTGTTACAGTTTCTAATGTTGCTGTTCGTGCTGGAATTGCAAATGGAGATAAATACATTGATATGAATACTGTTGGTGAAGCGGTAGATATGGTATCTTTGGTTGAAAAATACACAGTGTTTGGACGTGTGACTCCACATCAAAAAAGAGCATTAATCCAAGCATATCAAAAGCAGGGACATACCGTGGCAATGACTGGTGATGGGGTTAATGATGTTCTCGCGTTAAAAGAAGCGGATTGTAGTATTGCAATGGCTGAAGGTAGCGATGCAGCACGAAGCGTTTCCGACTTTGTTTTATTATCGAATAATTTTGATTCAATGATTGATGTGCTTCGTGAAGGACGCCGAGTTGTTAATAATATTGAGCGTGTAGCTGCACTTTATTTAATTAAAACAATGTATTCTACTGTATTAGCACTGGCTTTCATTTTTATACCTGGAGCCTATCCATTCCAACCAATTCAACTTAGCCCAATTTCATCTTTAACTGTAGGAATTCCATCATTCTTTTTAGCATTAAAACCAAATTATGAGCAAATTAAGGGGCAGTTTTTGCATAAAGTTTTACAAACCTCCGTACCAGCTGCAACTTGTGTTATTGCTTATATTATATTGATATTAATATTTGGGAATATGTTAGGTTTAACGTTTGCCCAAACTTCTACAATGAATGTTATGCTAACAGGAGCAACATGTTTTGTAGCCTTGATTAATGTAGGACATCCATTTGGACCAAAAACAAAATTACTTGTAGGAACGATGATGGCGGCATTTATTTGTTTATTCTTATTTGCTGGAAATATTTTTTCTTTAGTTTCCATATTTGATTGGCAAATGATGTTGATTTATGTACCATTACTAGTTTCTTGCGGTCCACTATATTGGTTTATTAGACATATCATTATGCGTTTCACCTGGGCAGGTGCGCATGACTAAAATAGTTACTGGCGTGTTTGAGAGAGCGTGATGCTTAAACATGCCAGTTATTTTTTTTGCAAACGGGTTGACATCCATTCTACTTTGTATTACTATGTAGTTGTACCTAGTAATACAAAGTAGAGGAGTGAATTCGAATGAAAGGACTAACAGAGCTACTTAAAGGGAGTCTAGAAGGAATGATATTAGAACGTATTTCCAGAGGCGAAACATATGGATACGAAATTACCAAGTATTTTAATGATTTAGGTTTTGATGAGATAGTAGAGGGAACCGTATATACAATTCTCCTACGTATTGAAAAAAAAGGATTGGTAGAAGTAGAAAAGAAAAAATCAGAACTAGGACCAGCAAGGAAATTTTATACATTAAGTGAAACTGGAAAAGAAGAATTAGCGATTTTTTGGAAACGTTGGGAATTTATTCAAGCGAAAATGATGAAAGTTAAAGGAGGAGAAGCATAATGTTTAACTGGTATAAAAAATATCGTGCAGAAAAACGAGATTATAAATTGTATAAAAAAAGGATTGATGATTTACCAGAAGATTATCGTCAGGCAATGAAAGCAATTGAAACTTATTTATGGAGCTTTGCTAAAGGAGCAGGAATGTTCTATATTTTAAAAAATGTATTAGAAATGTTCGAAAATGCAGCTGCTGATAAACTAGAATTAAAAGAGGTCGTGGGTGATGATTTAGCCGAATTCGCCGATAATTTACTATTGGAATTTCCAGAAGAAACTTGGCTAGATAAAGAACGGAAAAAACTCCGTAAATCAATGAAATAGGAAGAAGGTGTAAGGTTATGGCAATTATTGATATTCGAGAAGTGAAAAAAAGTTTCAAAAAGCAAGCCGTTTTAAAGCAAGTCACGGTTCAAGTGGAAGCTGGAAAGATTTATGCTCTACTGGGTGCAAATGGAGCAGGTAAGAGTACGCTACTAAGGATCATAACAGGGCTACTTGCTAGCGACGGCGGGGAAGTAACTATCAAAAACTTATCAGTCCAAAAGAACACAAAAGCAGTACAGCGCTTGTTTAGCTATAATGCGCAACAGGCGAGTGTAGATGAAGTTTTAACAGGATATGAAAATTTACTATTAATTGGAAAACTTCGCCATGTGAAACAGCCAAAAGAAGTTGCGCTATCGTTACTGGAACAATTTGGCTTATCTGATAGCAAAGATAAATCTGTTTCAGCATACTCAGGTGGAATGAAGCGCCGTCTTGATTTAGCAATGAGTTTAGTTGGCGACGCAGAAATTCTTTTCTTAGATGAACCAACTACAGGACTGGATCCAAGTAGCCGCTTTGATTTATGGGAAGTAATTGAGAATCTTAAAAATAATGGAAAAACAATTTTTTTAACGACGCAATATTTAGAAGAAGCAGATAAATTAGCAGATACAATTGGATTTTTAAAAGATGGAGAGATTATTGCGACAGGAACTCCGAAAGAAATGAAACGTTTAGCTGGCGAGAATAGTCTACAACTCACATTTGATTCAAAAGATATTGCAAAAGCGAAAGAAGTATTAGCTGATTTTAAACCAAAAGAAATAAGTGATGTGCTTTTGTCAGTAGAGTTAGTGGAAGAAATAAAGACAACCTTAGATATTTTAAAAAGGCTATCGATGAATCAGCTTGAGCCAATTGACTTTGAGACTATTCGTCCTACGCTTGATGATGTATTTATTGCGTTAACGAAAGGGTGAGATAAAAATGATGATAAAAGAATATTTTAGTGATATTTTTGCACTAGCTGGTCGGATAATAAAACATAATATCCGAAGCTTAGATACAATGATTACAGTAGTTGCAATGCCAATTATGTTAATGCTTGGAATGGTCTATATTTTTGGAGGAGCAATTAAAATTGAAGGTTTAT
Organism: Listeria immobilis; assembly: GCF_014322845.1. NCBI lineage: Bacteria > Bacillati > Bacillota > Bacilli > Caryophanales > Listeriaceae > Listeria > Listeria immobilis. The sequence continues at coordinate 14,948 of NZ_JAASUA010000015.1, forward strand.
CTGAGCAAGATTATATCAATTATATAGTTCCGGGAATTTTATTGATGACCATTGCAACAGGGTCAGCGTATACAGCACTTCGTATTAATATAGATAAAACTGCTGGAATGTTTGAACGCTTTAAATCAATGCCAATCGCAAAATCTGCGGTAATTGGTGGTCATGTAGTTGCATCTGTTATTTTTATGTTAATCTCGTGTTTAGCAGTTTTGATTGTTGCATGGTTGGTTGGCTTTAGAACGGATGCGAGTTTTGGAGAATGGGGCTCAATTGTATTATTGCTGGTATTATTTGCCTTTATGCTTACATGGCTATCTGTTCCGTTTGGCTTAATGGCAAGTAGCATTGAAGGAGCGGGTGCATTTTCATATATTATCTTGATGCTACTATTTGTTAGTTCCGCTTTTGTGCCAGTAGAAGGAATGGCTAAGATTGTCCGAATATTCGCTGAAAATCAACCGATGACGCCTATTATTCAATCATTGCGCGACTTATTTGCATCAGCGCCACTTTCAAATGATATTTGGTTAGCGCTTGGCTGGATGTTTGGCATCTTGATTGTATCTTATATTGGCGGGATGTTTGTTTATAAGAAAATTTAAGAAAAGGCTCGTAATCAGTTGATTACGAGCCTTTCTTCTATTTTCGTTTTCTAACAACCTCAATAAATTCATCTAATGTTTCTCTAGTTTTTATTTGCTCATTACAAACATCGCTATCATAACAAATATAGTTGCCATTTGTGGTGTAAATTCCGTCACTAGAGGATTTTGTTTTCGCCATAAAAAGCGCTACTTTTGAATGAGAGTGGCAAATGGAGCATACCCCTTTTTGAATATCAGCAGAAATAGTTCCAGATACTCCGACAAGGTTCCCATCTTCATAAGTAATAATATATTTTCGTTGTTGGGCAATATCATTCCAACCGTAAAAACTGTAATCACGTAAATCAAGTTTTGACCAAGCTGGGATTTTTAATTTCTTTGTTTTTGCAAAAACTTTTTTTAATTTTGCATCACTTGGAGGCGCAAAAGGAATAACAAAAGCTTTTAATTCTTCAAGAAATGGTTCTGCCTCTTTTGTAGTTGTAATCATATGCAGCTGTGCAAATAATTCCTGATGTTCATCAAGCTCAGCCTTTGGAAATAATTGGTTAATTTTTTCCTCTGTTAAAGACTTTAAAGCTTTTAGTGTGGAAGTATCATTTGCAGAACGGTAGGCACGAGAAATATTGTTTAATTGATTTTTTATAAAATTATATTGGTATGGTTGGATAAACTCTTTCATTATAATTCTCCTTTAATAGTTTAATGTTGGTTAAACTAGCTTCGGGATTGAAGAGTCTATTTTTTACTCTTACTTTCTAGGCAATCCAAAAGCCATTGTTAGAAAGTACAGAGCAGTGCAATTTTGTTTGCATCTCTTTGATCACCACCTTACATTCATTATAAGCACTTCCGAATTTCTCGTCAATGCTCGGTTATGAATATTTTTCACAAAACAGGGTAAACGAAAACTATTGGACAAAAGCGATAACATGAGGGAGGAAATACAAAATGAAAAAGGTAAAAGCAAGTGAAACACTCGTACAAACACTAAAAAATTGGGGAATCGATCATGTTTATGGTTTGCCGGGAGATTCGATTGATACAGTGGTCGATGCTTTAAGAGAGGTGCAAGATGAAATAGAGTTTATTCATGTCCGCCACGAAGAAGTTGCAACACTAGCTGCTGCCGCCTATTCTAAATTAACTGGAAAAATTGGTGTGGCATTATCAATTGGTGGACCAGGAGCGATACATTTATTAAATGGCATGTATGATGCAAAAATGGATCATGTTCCGATGCTCGTTTTAGCGGGTCAAGTAACTACGGATGTTTTAAATACTGGATTTTTCCAAGAAGTAAACTTACCAGCAATTTTTGAAGATGTTGCAGTTTATAATAAGCAAATTGATAATGCCGAAACGCTTGCAGATGTTGTTGATGAAGCGATTCGCACTGCGTATAAAGAAAAAGGTGTTGCAGTTCTCACTATCCCAAACGATATTCCAGCTCAAACAATAAAAGCGAGCCTAGAAGCAAAGCCAGTTTCATTTGAACAAGAAAATCCTCAATTAGACGAAGCAAATATACAAAAGGCAGTTACATTAATTGACCAAGCAGAAAAGCCGGTTATTCTAGCTGGATTAGGAACAAAACATGCCGGAGAAGCACTTCTAGCCTTTGCAGAAAAAGCCAAAATCCCGATTATCAACTCTCTGCCAGCGAAAACTATTATTCCAGATGATCATCCTAATGCCTTAGGAAACCTTGGTAAAATCGGAACTAAACCCGCGTATGAAGCGATGCAAGAAACAGACTTACTGTTAATGTTTGGGAATGATTATCCATACAGTCATTATTTACCAAAAAAGGCAGACTGTATTCAAATCGATATTAATCCAGCGGTAATAAGCAAACGTTATCCTGCTACAGTAGGGCTAGTTGGTGATGCCGCTGAAATTATTTCTAATTTAACAGCTAAAATAGCACCTGTAAACGAACGCAAATTTCTACAAGCATGCCAAGAAAACATGCAAGAATGGTGGAAATGGTTGGAGGAAGATACTAGTAAAACGACCGACCCAATTGCACCTGAAGTAGTGATGGCAAACATTCAAAAAATAGCTGATAAAGATGCGATTTTTTCGATAGATGTGGGAACTGCCACTGTTTGGAGTACTCGTTATCTGCATTTAACGCCTGAAAATGACTTTATTGTTTCAGCATGGTTAGGCACAATGGGATGCGGTTTACCAGGCGCAATTGCTGCCAAAAAAGCTTTCCCTAACCGTCAAGCTATAGCCATTGTTGGAGATGGTGGCTTTTCAATGGTAATGCAAGATTTTGTTACCGCAGTTGGACAAAAAATGCCCATGATTATTGTTGTCTTAAATAATAAAGAGCTTTCTTTTATTAAATATGAACAACAATCCGCCGGCGAACTAAATTATGCGATTGATTTGCCTGATATTAATTATGCTAAATTTGCTGAAAGTTGCGGAGGTATTGGCTTTCGTGTAGAAAAAATGGCGGACTTAACAAATGCTTTTGAAAGTGCAAAACTTGCGACAAAACCAGTAATTATAGATGTTTCTGTCGATAGTTCAGCTGCACCTTTACCGGGGAAAATTATTATGGATGAAGCACTCGGTTACACTAAATTTGAAATTGAATCTGTTCTAGAAGATCACCGTTTTGCAAAAATGCCACCTTTAAAAACTATTTTACGTAGATTTTTATAATAAATAAGGTTATTATCATAAAGCAAAAATAACGTAGTATCACATAAAAAAACAGTTTGAAAGCATTTGGCGCTTTCAAACTGTTTTTTACATTTTTTTCTTAAGAAATAATACAATTGCAAGTAGTACTAGGAATGCTCCAATAACTATCGGCCAAATAGAAAATGCATCACCTGTTGTTGGTAAAAGTGCTGTGCTCGAATTATTCTCTAGCGCACGTGCAGTATCAAAATGGAAATAAGCAATTCCAAGTGAGAAAATAACGATAATACTTGAAAGCAATTTTTTAGAAAAAACCATTCTGCTCGCTCCTTTTTAGATCATAACTATATTATTAGTCATTTGATATTTTTTGTCAATGTATAGACCAATTTTAATAAAACGGCTATATATAATGGTTGACCTAGTATACATATTATTGTAAAATGAATTTGTTTCCTTGAAAAGTATTGAAGGAGGATAGTACAACTGAATAGAAGCGCCAGAACTGATTGGGACGAAAATGCTTGAAGGTGAAATTCCTGAAAAGTAACGAATCAGTTGACGAGGAGGAGATTAATCGAAATTTCGGCGGGAGTCTCCCGGCTGTGCATGCAGTCGTTAAGTCTTACTTACAAATCATTTGGGTGACCAAGTGGACAGAGTAGTAATGAAACATGTGCAAGAAACCTCCAAGGAAACCAAAAAATTAGAGGGCTTGAAATTGGATAAGTCTGCCCTCAAGTTAATTATTGGAGGAATTTATTATGTGTGGAATCGTTGGATATATTGGAACAAACAATGCGAAAGGTATTTTATTAGAAGGACTTGAAAAATTAGAATATCGTGGTTATGACTCCGCTGGTATTGCTTTACAAAACAAAGATTTAGTAACGGTTGTAAAAGAAAAAGGACGGATTGCTGATCTTGCAAACCTTGTACCAAGCGATGCATTTGGAACAACTGGAATCGGTCATACACGCTGGGCAACTCACGGAAAACCAAACCACGAAAATGCTCACCCGCATCAAAGCGAATCTGGCCGTTTTACAATCGTTCATAATGGAGTTATCGAAAACTATACACTATTAAAAGATGAATATTTAAAAGAGCATTCATTTATTAGTGATACAGATACAGAAGTAATTGTGCAGTTAATCGAATTATTTGCAAAAGAACTTCCAACAAAAGAAGCATTCAAAAAAGCATTATCTTTACTTCATGGATCTTATGCAATTTGTTTAATTGACCAAACCGATACAGAAACACTATACGCAGCAAAAAACAAAAGCCCTTTATTAATCGGAAAAGGTGAAAACTTCAACGTCATCGCAAGTGATGCAATGGCAGTTCTTAAAGAAACCGATGAATTTGTTGAAATTATGGATAAAGAAATTGTTATTGTTACAAAAGATGGCTTCACTTTAGAAACACTAGAAGGTGAAGAAATTATCCGTGCAAGCTATACAGCAGAACTAGATGCATCTGACATTGAAAAAGGGACTTACCCGCACTATATGTTAAAAGAAATTGACGAACAACCTGCTGTAACACGGAAAATCATTCAAGCATACCAGAATGAAGCCGGTGAAATTAACGTCAACCAAACAATTATCGAGGAAATCTTATCCTCTGATCGCATTCATATTGTCGCTTGTGGAACAAGTTATCATGCTGGTTTAGTTGGAAAAAACTTAATCGAAAAAATGGCGAAAATCCCAGTAGAAGTTCATGTTTCTAGTGAATTTGGCTATAATTTACCATTAATGTCGAAAAAACCACTATTTATTTTTATTACGCAAAGTGGAGAAACTGCAGATAGTCGTCAATGTCTTGTAAAAGTAAAAGAACTTGGTTATCGTACATTAACACTGACGAACGTACCAGGTTCCACACTTGATCGTGAAGCAGATCATTCGATGTATTTATATGCTGGACCAGAAATTGCCGTTGCTTCAACAAAAGCATATACAGCACAGATTTCTGTCTTAGCAGTACTTGCTGTTTCTCTTGGGCGCGAACTTGGAGACGCAGAAGCACTTAAGATTAATTTAGCTGCTGAACTGGGCATTGTTGCAACTGCAATGGAAGCAATGGTATCTAGTAAAGAAGTTATTGAACATATTGCCGGTGAATATTTAGCAACTTCTCGTAATGCTTTCTTCTTAGGTAGAAATATTGATTACTTTGTAGCAATGGAAGCTGCTCTAAAGTTAAAAGAAATTTCTTATATTCAAGCAGAAGGTTTTGCAAGTGGGGAATTAAAACATGGAACTATTGCGCTGATCGAAGACGGTACACCAGTTTTAGCACTTATTACACAAGAATCTATTAACTGGAATATACGCGGAAATGTCAATGAAGTTTTAGCGCGCGGAGCAAAAGCTTGTGTGTTTGCAATGGAAAATGTGGCACAACCAGAAGATCGATTCGTTATTCCACAAGTACATCCACTGCTAACGCCATTGGCAAGTGTTATTCCGTGTCAATTGCTAGCTTATTACGCAGCACTTCACCGTGATTGTGATGTGGATAAACCAAGAAACTTAGCAAAAAGTGTCACTGTAGAATAAATGGCATAATACCTTCTCCTGCTTGGAGGAGGTTTTTTGCGGAAATCAATAAATTTGCACCCACCCCTTGTTTTGCTATAAACTAAATAAGAATGGGGGAAGTAAGCTAATGGAAGTATCACATGTAACGCTCGAACCGAGTAAAGATAGTCGCCCAGCTGTTTTAACAATTGGTAAGTTTGATGGAGTGCATATCGGTCATCAAACTATTTTAAATACCGCCTTATCGATAAAAAAAGAGCATGAAATCTTAACTGCTATTAGTTTTAGCCCGCATCCACTATGGGCTTTAAAACAAATCGAAGTATACCGAGAAATGCTAACCCCGCGAATGGAAAAAGAGCGCTGGTTAAACCATTTTGGCGTAGATCATCTTATCGAAACCGCTTTTACACCAAAATATGCAGAAACAACGCCAGAACAATTTGTAGCAGAGCATTTGACTCAATTAAATTTGACGCATATTATTGTTGGTTCGGAATTTAATTTTGGAAAAGGGCGTGCTTCAGATGTGGAATTGCTCCGTGAACTTTGCGAGCCTTATCATATAAGCGTTACATCCGTCCCAGTTATTGAAACAAATCAAACAAAAATCAGCTCAACTAATATTCGTGACTTTATTAGGCGTGGTCGTTTTAAAGAAGCAGAAGAACTTCTTGGGCATCCTTGGTATATTACTGGAACAATCAAAAACGGTGAAATGAAGGATTTAGATGATTATGTTCTCCCAACAGGCGGCACTTATCAAACGGACACAACTAAAATAGATTTAACAAATAATCGGATAATTAAAGCAGACTTACCAGATGGTTTGCACAAACTACATATTACCAACCAACTTTCCTAGTGTTAGGGAAGTTTTTTCTTTACAAATTATAATTTTAGTAATATACTAATTTAGTAAATTACTAAAATTTAAAAGGAGAAATCTAATGAAGATTCCAACTACCTTAAAACATAAACCAGTAATTGTTGTTGAAAATTACGAAGAAGTGGATGGCAAGAATGCTTATAACTCAGATGCTAAAGGACTTTCTCTTGGACTCGCCCAGTGGAATGATCGCGGGAAAGTAGATATTTCTGCTAAAGTTTGGCGTCATACTGGTGATAAATGGTCCAGACAATCTGAAGAATTACCATTATATCGCGTGTTAGACTTAGCTATTTTAATTGCTAGAACAAAAGTACATTTTAAAGAAGCCTATCGTTTACCTGGCTTTTATGATAAAGAAAATCCAACTCTTGATCGAATTGGGTTGCAAGGAGACGCAATGACAATTTCTGTTTGTGAAGATAATGAATATATTGAAGAAGATATTGCACTTTTTGAACAAGTGTTAAAAAATAATGACGAGCTTCTTAGTGAGCGACTTCGTACACTTAGCAAACTTTTACAAGAAGCCGGCTATTAAGGAGGTGGCAAATATGAATAAAGAAAATCGAAAAGAACTGATTCGCGCATACAAAGAAAAAGCTCCTGATGCAGGTGTTTATCGTTTTATTTGCCGAGAAAGTGGCAAATATTTGATTGATAATACAATGGATCTAAAAGGAATAGCAAATAAGCTAGCTTTTGGTGTGAAAATCGGTGCCGGTAATATGCTACCACCTGAAATGGCAAAAGAAGCAAAACAATTCGGGATAGAATCAATTGATTTTGAAATACTAGAAAAAGTAGATATTAAGCCAGAAATGACAAAAGAAGATATAAAAGAAGAAAATGATGTGTTACTAAGTTTATGGTTGGAACGTAAAGATTTTTAAAGTGGCGAAAGGCTGTGGATTAACATAGTCTTTTTTTGTGGATGAAAAGTATAGTTAATTTTTAGAAAAATACACAAAATATCTATATTTCTTCAGTGAAAATGGTGCTATAATAGAATTTGAAACTTTACAAAAGGGAGTTGAGAAAATGAATTTTAGAAAACCAGAATTTATTTTAACATTGATAGCAGGAATTACTGGAGTTATTGCAGGAGTTACAGGAATAGTTGGCGGTGGCATTATGTCTGCATTATTGGAATCGCCTGAAGTAGTTTCTGAGGCAGGCCTTTATGGTTCAGAAGCAGAACAGTTAGCTGGTACTAGTGGATTAGTAGTTATTTTAGCTGGTGTAGCACTTATTATTGGGATTGCATTATTCATCTTCGCATTTTTTATTAAGAAAAATGCATTAGTATTTGGTATTTTAACGCTTGCTCTTGGAATCATCGGATTTTTCTTACTTAATTTTCTATGGGTTGTACCAGGTATACTTGCAGTTATTGCTGGTATCATGTGTCTAGCAAGAAAAACACCTAACACTTTTTAAGCAAGTTAATTAAAAAACTGTAAGCAAATGTGAATGCATTTTGCTTACAGTTTTTTTTGTAGGAATTTGTTTTAGAAAAGATAAACTTTATACATATAACTTTAAATAATAGCTAATGACTTTTTGCTGTTTTTATAACGATTCTCTCAAAGTTAAGTCAATGGGAACTATTTCAGTGACACTTCTTTTTTGATCAGGATTAGCAATAATGGAAAGTAAATTATCAACAGTTATTTGAGCGATTTTTGGTATATTTTGCTTCACACTACTTAGTTTAGGGACGGTGTATTTACATTGTGGTGTGTCATCAAAGCCAATGATTTTAATATCGCTTGGAATCTTTTTACCAATTGTTGGTAAAAATTCTAATAACTCGAGAGCAATATTATCATTGATTGCAAAAATGCCATCAACACAAGCTGCATTTTTTATAAAAGTATGCATGTTTTCTTGATAATCCTCTTTTTGTAAATCAACCGTGAATTTAGAAAGTTCTTCGTTATAAACGATATTATTTTTCTTTAATGCATCTTGAAAACCTTTCAAACGCTCTTTGGCAGAAGAAGACTGTCTATTATGCATGAATATTGCTGGGTTCTTTACGCCAGCCTGAATTAAAGCCTCTGTTGCTTCAAAAGCTCCTTGATAGTGATTGGAAGAAATGAAAATAGTGTTTTTGTCCTTAGGTTGACGGTCAATACAAACAAAGGGAATTCCATTTTCCGCATTGGCATATTTAAATCCAAATTCATCTGCACCAGAAATTACAATTAGCCCATCCACCATTTTGCTTTCTAGCATGTTTAAGTAGGCCATTTCCTTATCAAAATTACGCCCAGTATTACAAATAATAGTAGAGTAACCTTCCTCAAAAAGAATCGCTTCAATTTGTTGAACAACACTTGAGAAAAAATAATTGCTAATATCAGGAACTAAAATGCCAACAGAAAAAGATTTATTCATCCGCAAACTTTTAGCGCTAAAATTCATTTGATAATTAGTTTCTTTTATAACTTTTAAGACTTTCTTTCGTGTTTCTTCTGAAAATCGCCCGTTGTTGTTGATTACCCTCGATACGGTTGCTACCGATACACCGCTTAATTTTGCGATATCTTTTATGGAAGTTTTTTTCATCGTGTCCTCCTTTTATGAGTAAACGTTTTTCTTCATTACCCTATTTTCGCACAGAAATTTAAGTTTATCAAATAGAATAAAAAATAAAGCGTTGACATAATTAAATTATGGTGATATATTTAATTCGAAATGGTAAAACGATTACTCAAAATAAACCATCTTTTTTATTTGATCCATGAGTAATCGTTATCTCAAAGGAGTGAACTAATAATGAACGATAAGTTAATATGTCCTTCAATGATGTGTGCAGATTTTGCTAGCCTTAAGCAGGAAGTAGAAGCATTAGATCAAGCGGGAAGCGATATTTTCCACATTGATATTATGGATGGACAATTTGTACCGAATTTTGGAATGGGATTACAAGATTTTGAAGAGATTAGAAAACAGACGAAGAAATTAGTGGATGTTCATTTAATGATTAGGAATCCTGGGAATTATGTCGAGACTTTTGCAGATATGGGAGCGGATATTATTTATATTCATCCAGAAGCAGACACCCACCCAGCAAGAACATTAGATAAAATAAGACAAAAAGGGAAAAAAGCTGGAATTGCGATTAATCCTGGGACTTCAATTACAACTGTAAAAGAATTATTGTCACTTATTGATTATGTCATGGTGATGACCGTAAACCCAGGTTTTGCAGGCCAAGCTTACCTTGATTATGTCGATCAGAAAATTAGTGAATTATTAACTGTAAAACAGAATTATTCTTTTGAAATCATGGTAGATGGGGCAATTGCTCCAAATAAAATAGCTAAACTTTCTAAAATGGGTGTAAAAGGTTTCGTTCTTGGTACATCTTCGCTATTTGGAAAGTCTGCCAGTTATCAAGAAATTATCCAGAAATTAAAAAGTGACAAATTGGAGGAATTACAATGAAAATTGCAATCGGAAATGATCATGTTGGTATCGAACTAAAACCAGTTATAATAGAGTATTTACAAGAACTAGGTCATGAAGTGAAAGATTTTGGTGCTTATTCAAATAAAAGAACGGATTATCCAGAATACGGCAAAAAAGTAGCAGAAGATGTTGCGTCTGGAAATTCAGACTTAGGAATACTTATTTGTGGATCAGGTGTAGGAATTTCTATCGCCGCAAATAAAGTCAAAGGAATTCGTGCAGTGGTTTGTAGCGAACCGTATTCTGCTAAATTATCTCGCGAACACAACAATACAAATATTTTAGCATTTGGCTCTAGAGTAGTTGGCGCTGAGCTGGCAAAAATGATCGTTCAAAATTGGTTAGAAGCAGAATTTGAAGGTGGACGTCATGCAAAACGAGTGGAAATGATTGCCGATATAGAAGCTGAGGAGGAATTACAATGAACAAAGAAGTAACGAGACTTATCAGTGCATCCAAGCAAGATTTTGAACAAATGAATGGTAGAGATTTAAAACGTTCTATTTTTAAATCAGAAGGTAAATTAGTTGCTCCAATGGATGGCGAAATAGTGGTAGCTTTTCCAACTGGACATGCAATTGGAATGAGGTCAAGCAAAGGGACGGAAATTTTAATGCATATTGGCCTTGAAACAGTTGAATTAGCTGGTAAATACTTCGATGTTAAAGTAAAAGTAGGACAGAACGTTTCAAAAGGAGATACATTAGTTCTTTTTGATAGAGAAAAAATATTAGAGGAAAAATATAATTTAATTACGCCAATTTTAATTACTAATCCGCAAAAAGAAGTGAAGCTAGCTACACAAGGAAATACTCAGATTGGCGATAAACTAATTACAATGTGAGCATGGACAATTAGGCTACAAAACGGATAAAAAGTGATTGAAATAATTGGAAAGTGATTAATTATAATTGAAACACGTGAAATTATGTAATGCATTGACATGAAAAAGGGAGAATGGAATAAAAATACTTTTGATTAGGCTGTTTGTTTCCTGAAATTAATGGGAAACAAACAGCCTAATTTTTTTATTATACTATTTAAGTTCATCTTTTATGAGTTGGATTATTATAGATTTAGTAAGTAATGAAAACATTATTTGCTGGTGTTCTGTTTAGGATATACGGCGAATAACGTTTTTTTATTTTCTTTTTAGTGGAAGTGCTGTGCGATCCGATAAGGGCTTTTTTTATTTAGCAAAAATCCTTCTTCCACTAATTCCGTTAATAAATTAGAAATATTTGGTTGTGTTGTTCGACAATATCTTGCTAAAACGGATTGATTGATAAATTCCGGTAGAATAATCTCTTCCTTATTTTCGCTTTCTATCCCCATTTCCGCAGCTAGATTCTTGAAAGCTATATAAATACGTTCTGTTGGTGTTTTGGCAATCATTCCAAGTAACGCATAGTGCCTCGCAAAAACGTCCGCCATACTTGATAATAAGAAATCATTTACGTCAGGTTTCATTGCTAACACATTTAGTAAAAACTCCACTTCGATTTTATAAAGAACAAGTCTATTGCTCATGACAGTAATACTATGTTGTTTTTTCGGATAGCTAGAAAAAGTATCAATACCTAAAATATTACTCGGCAATACAAAAATCGAAATATAATTTGTTTTCCTAAGCGAATCCTCAAGTTCCACAGCAGCAAAACCTTCTACGACAAAGAAAATATGTTTGGACTTTTCTTCTTTAAAAATAATCTTATCGTTCATTGTATACGTTTTTTTAGATACATATTTATAGTAATCAGGAAACTCTTTTAAATAGTTAAGAACGGTATCCAGTTTGGCAGACATATAAAAACTCCTTTTCCATCTGATTTTCTTTATTATACTTTATTTTCCCTAAAAATTAGTTGTGAAAGGTTTGTGACTATGTCTAATTGATTGTAAACACAGGCTTTTAAATTTAAAAAAGAGTAAAACAAGCAGAATGTCAGCTTTTAAATATATATTATGTATAAATGACCGGATTTTCTTTTGGTATATTACATGCATAGCCAGTGTGACCTAAGTGATACAGTGACACGGACGAAAGGAGGCAATTATGAAATTTGATGATAGTAAACCTATTTATAAACAAATAGTTCACTTTATTCATAGAGAAATAATCACAGAAGTTTTTAAAGGTGGCGACAAATTATTGTCTGTAAGAGAGTTGGCTTTAAAACTAGAAGTAAACCCGACAACAGTACAACGAGCCTACGCTGAATTAGAAGAGCAAGGAATTATCTACACTATTCGCGGGACTGGCAAATATTTGACAGAAGATAAGAGGAGAATTACACAATTGGAAAACGAGACAGCAAGACAACTTACAGAAACCTTCATTAGAGAAATGCTGAAACTAGGTTTAAACAAAGAAAAAATAATCGCTTGGGTGAAAAAAACAAAGGAGGATGTAAATTAATGTTAATTGGAACAAATATTTCAAAATCATACTCCAATCAATTAATATTTCAGCAAGTTGATTTTACAGCAAAACCTGGCGATATGATTGTGCTTACAGGAGAAAATGGTAGTGGTAAAACAACTTTGCTAAATATCTTAGCTAATTTGAATAAACCAGATAATGGAACGATTGAGTTAGATGGGCAAATGTTCACTAATAATGATATTCGCCAGCATATAGCTTATCTAAGTAACGATCTGTTTACTTCAAAAAATATCACCATTGAAGCTTATATGAAACAACATGCTTTTCTTTTTGAAGATATTCAATTAGAAAAATGGGAAAAGTTACTCGCTACTTGGCAAATTGATAAACAATTGAAGTTAGCAGAATTATCTACTGGCATGCTAATGAAAGTGAAAATTGGTAGTGTTCTAGCGAGGAAGGTGAAGCTCTACCTTTACGATGAACCTTTTGCCAATATAGATATTCTAGCTCGTTCAGAAGTAATGAAAGCAATTATAAGTGGAACTGACCCAGATGGAATAACTATTATTTCATCACATCATCTAGAAGGAACCGAGCAACTTTACAATCAGCTATGGCTTATTAAAAAAGGTGCGCTTAAAACAATTGATACAGAAAGCTACCGCGAAGAAACTGGCAATTCATTAATTGATTTTTATAAGGAGGAAATGAACAAATGAAAAAAATGATTACTTTTTATCTCAAACAAATCAGCCCAATTCTTGTTATCGGGCTTGCAATAATTTTAGGACTTAACTTAGTTGGAGTGACAATGAACCTATTGGAAGGTTCGGATTTACTTTTTAGAGCCATCCGAGGAACGACGGTAATGAGCTTGCTACTGGTTCTTATAACAACATGGAAAATTACTAAACTAGACACTTCAAAAGAAAACTTAACACTTGTATCTCTTTCACGGCACTCAGAAACAACTAAATTCTTTGGAAAACTATTCGCTGCCTATTTAGCAGCAGTTGTCATAATTCTAGTTCAAAGTGCGTTTATTTGGTATTACGGACTGGAAGCTGGACGTATGGAAGCAGGCGATGCACTAGCTTTTGTATCAGGAATAGGTATGATGTTTTTGTTTATCTCTATGTTTGTTTGTTATTTTGTGATTCCAGTAAGTTGGTTGAAGGACCATGTGAAGACAAGCTATGTTCAAAAAGCAGGCGTGATTTTTCTTCTGTTTGGCATCTTAATCTTCAATTTATTAGCAGAGTACTACTTGCATATTTATAATAGCGCAGGAGTTATTTCAATTTTGCCAAATGGTCATTTTGAGATTTCATTACTATCGATTGTTTGGAATGGAGCTTTATGTGCGATTATTGCAGGAAGTTATCTTTATTATAAAACGAAAAAAGTCGACACAATTTAAACACAGGGAGAGAACTAAATGTTAGAAATTAAAGGTCTACAAAAATCCTATAAATTAGGAAAGAAAAATGAAGTTCCTGTCTTGAAAAATATTAATGCTACAATTCAAGACGGAGAATTCGCTACCATTATCGGCAAAAGTGGAAGTGGAAAATCTACGTTGCTAAATATTATTAGCGGGTTAGATACGGATTATGACGGATCAGTTCTATATAATGGGGAAGATTTACAAACAATTGATTTGGATAAATATCATTTTAATCATATTGGCTTTATTTTCCAAAGCTTCCATTTAGTCGGACATATGTCTGTTTTAGAAAATGTAAAAGTTCCGTTATATTTAAATCCAGAGTTATCGGAAAGCGAACGAAATAAACGGGCAAAGGATTTGCTTCAACAAGTTGGTTTAAAAGATTTTGAGAAGCAAAAACCGTCACAACTTTCTGGCGGACAAAAACAGCGAGTCGCAATTGCAAGAGCATTAGCTAATAACCCAGATATGATTATTGCTGATGAACCAACCGGCGCACTTGATAGTGTTACATCCGCTGAGATTATTAAATTGTTAAAAGATTTAACTAAACAAGGCACAACCGTTATTGTAGTTACACATGATTTAAACATTGCTGATAAAACCGATGCGGTCCTTCGACTTGCGGACGGGGAAGTAGTTTCATTTGAAAGAAAGCAAGAAATAACGCAAAAATTCACTCTGAAAAAAGGAAAGAAGTTGCGGTTAAATGGCTGGGCGATTGCTAAAATTTCTTTTCGAAGTTTCTTTAATCGGAAATTTCGAAACTTGCTTGTTGCACTTGGAACATCCATTGGAATTATCGCCATTTTATTAGCTTTTGGTCTTGGGAATGGTGTTAACCAAAGTTTGTCTCAAATATTCGGAACAACTTTCTCCCCTAATCAAATAACCACCTACTATATGGAAGATGGTGGATCAAAGTCACCCGAACCAACAACACCATTAACCGAAAGTGAAGTTAAAAAAATTAAGCAGCTTTATCAGGATGAAGATATTTCGGAAGTTTATGAGCGCACAACAATTCAAGGAATAAAATTTGAATACAATGGAAAAGATTTGCAAGGTGCATCAAATGAAATGCAAGAAGCGAATTTTAAACCAGCACGTTATGAAGATTTAACAGTAGAAGATGAATATTTACTGAGCGGGGAAATGGTTCAAAGTGATGAAGCAGGAGTAGTCATTCCGTCAAGTGTTGCTAAAAAAGCGCTTGGGAAATCAGATACAGCTGAATTAACTAAAAAAGAAGCTGATAAACTAATCGGTAAAAAAATAACTTTACTATTTGCCGGTAGAAATAGCGAAACGACCAATACTGTAAAAACAGAAACAGTTATTACTGGTATTACAAATCCGTCTAAAGAAGGGTTTGCAAGTGGATTTAATGTTTCTACAAAAACGATGAATGATTTTATAAAAAATACAGGAATTGAAAAACCGATTCTTTCTGTAGATGCTTTTACAAAAACAACAAAACAAGCCGAAGAAGTAGTGGAAAAATACGAGAATGATAAGTCATGGGCAAACTATTCGATTACTAATGCGAATGCTTTTGTAGATACTTTTAGTCAATTTACTGACATCATCGTGTATTTAATTGCTTTTGTTGCAGGTCTTTCTTTAGCAGTTGCTGGAGTAATGATTGCAATTGTACTTTATATCGGTGTTGTAGAACGGACAAGAGAAATTGGTGTATTTCGAGCGATTGGTTATCGTAAGCGCCATATCCGCGGACTATTTATGATGGAAGCAAGTTATATCATTATTTTAGCCAACGTGTTATCAAGTGCAGTAGCAATTACTATCGCAAAACTTGTGAGTCCGATTTTAGAAACAAGGATTGGCTTTGAAGAAATGATTCATATTTCTATTTGGAATTTCCTAGTAACACTTGCAATAACCATTACTATCGGCTTTATTTTCTCCATCTATCCGAGTACAAAAGCCGCAAAACTCGACGCAGCAGAAGCTTTACGATCAGAATAAAATGAGAAGAGGAATTTAAAAATGAAAAAACCAGTAAAAATCAGTCTTATAATTGTAGGAATTGCCGTAGTTATCTTTGCCGGAGTGATGCTTTCATATCGCTTCTTAAAATCAATGGATGTTACTCCAAACACGGAAATAAATGAATCAGCAACAGGAGATCACGTATTATTAGCTACACAAGGAAGCGATTTTAAAGATAGTGTTATCGACCAAATTGAGCAAGATATGGCGAATAAAAATGTGCATATTTCGATTATGGATACAACCAAATTAGATAAAGTAAGTGCGGATGATTATGATAAAGTAGTCCTATTTACAACCGTTCAATCCGATGATATTCCTGAAAATGTCACTACATTTATGAATGATAACAAAGATAAAAGTATCCATATCGCAGTTACCGCTGATTCTGGACGTTGGGATAAACAACCAAAAGATATCGATGCAATTTCAGAAGCTTCAAAAAGCGAGAATAAACAAGACTTTGTGGACGATTTGACAAAGGCGATTTTACAGTAACTAGAATGAAAAAAGTGTTATATGACAAGAGGTTTTTGTCATATGACACTTTTTTAATTTAGGAAAAACGGCATTTATAATTTGCGTTAAAATTTAATCGGAGGAAGATTTAAGTGGCTTCCAGATTGTAAGATAAATAAAAGAGGTAAAACTCGAAATATGGTATACTTAACCCTAAATAAACCGCATAAAAAGGTGGGCGATGAGGCAATGAAAAAAAGCAAGGCGGTTCAATTTCTGTTGTTTTTTTCAGCTATAGCACTTATTCTAAGCATGATTGGCGTTGCGTCCATTTGGTTGGGGCAGAAAAACCATCAAGCAAACGAAATTAAAAAAGAACCAACCCAAAATGAGTCAAAAGCGAGTGAAAAACAAACTACTTTTAAAATTACAGCACTTGGGGATTCGCTTACTTATGGAGTAGGGGATGTCGAAGGTGGCGGATATGTCCGAGTAGTAGACGACTTTTACAAAAAAACTACTAAAAATGTGGAAAATGTAAATTTAGCAATTAGTGGTGCAAAATCAGCGCAATTATTAAAACAGTTAGATCAAAAAGAAGTACAAAACCAAATAAAGTCAGCGGATGTTATTTTAATGACAATCGGTGGAAATGATTTATTTCGTGGTGGGGAAGCTTTAGATGATTTTGCAAGTGATGCTATTAAACAAGCAGAAACTAGTTATCAAAAAAATCTGCAACAAATCTATCAAACGATTCGTAAATTAAGCCCAACTGCCCCAGTTTTTCATATTGGTCTTTATAATCCATTTATGACACTGGAAAATGCAACAGAAATGTCGAGTGTAGTAGCGAATTGGAATATGGAGAGCCAAAACTTAACGCAAAAAGAGCCGGATATTATTTATATTCCGACGTTTGATTTATTCCAACAAAATGGAGCAGCCTATTTAGCCACAGATAAATTTCATCCGAATCATGCCGGGTATCAATTGATTGGCAAACGGGTAACCGAGGTAATTCAAACGGGAGGAGAAAAAAGCGATGGCAGCACCAGCACTTCAAGTAACTGATTTATACAAAAAAATTCGTAAGCGGGAAATAATAAAAGGAATTTCTTTTGAGGTTATGCCAGGAGAAGTATTTGGATTTCTTGGACCGAATGGAGCGGGGAAAACGACAACCATCCGGATGATCGTTGGCTTAATTAAGCCAACGTCAGGAAAGATTCTAATTAATGGGGCAGATATTCAAAAAAATTTCACAGAAGCGATGCGCAGTCTTGGATCTATTGTTGAAAATCCGGAATTCTATGGTTTTTTAACTGGTCAAGAAAATCTCGCTTATTTTGCTCGAATGGATCCATCTATAAAAAAAGAACGAATGCAAGAAGTAACTGCATTAGTAGGTTTAGAAAAAAGAATAAATGACCGTGTGTCTACCTATTCGCTTGGTATGCGTCAGCGGCTTGGGATTGCTCAAGCCTTGCTTTCTAATCCTAAATTATTAATTCTGGATGAACCAACAAATGGACTTGATCCATCAGGTATTCACGAAATGCGTGATTTTATCCGTGCACTTGCTGAAAATGAAGGAATTAGTGTACTCGTTTCATCACATTTACTCAGTGAAATTGAATTATTATGTGATCGGGTAGCAATTATGACAGATGGAACTATTATTAAAACAGATCAAGTAGCGCATTTACTTAGTTCCCGCGAACAACTTCGCTGGCGGGTAACTCCTTTTGAAAGCGCAAAAAATATTCTTAAAAAATATACTAAATTCGAAATTGATGGGGAATATTTGATTACACCTGTTAATGAAAAGAGTGCGGAATGGAACGAGCAGCTTGTATCACAAGGTATTCAAGTACACGAAATTGATAAACGTAAACCATCTTTGGAAGACCTATTCCTAGAGTTAACAGGAGGTCAGTCGATTGATTAATTTAGTTTATAACGAACAACTAAAACTATGGCGCAAAAAGCGTTTAATAGTTATCCTAGCATTAGTTGCAATCATCGTAGCTATTTTTACATATGCGCAGTTTAGACAGTATCAAGAAGATGAAAAACAAGCGGGAACAAGTGATTGGCATGTACAGACGCAACAAGAGATTGTCGATCTTGAAAACAGGCTTGGTACAGGACGACTTCCAGAAGAATATCAAAAATATTTCCAAGTGTTAGTCGGACAACTCCAATATTATTTAGATAATGATATTAATCCAAATGCACCAGGCGCACCAACATTTTTAAAAACATTTGTCGAAAATGGGATTAGCTTACTATTTCCGCTGTTTATTATGGTTATAGCAGCAGATTTAATTTCTGCTGAAACGAGCGCAGGGACGATGAAATTCTTACTTACGAGACCAGTAAAAAGATGGCGGATATTAACAAGTAAGTATATCTCTATGCTTCTATCCATCTCTGCGATTATGATTTTATCGGCAGTTATTGCTTACTTAATTTCAGGAATTGTTTTCGGTTATGGTGGCTGGAATGCTCCTGTCCTCACTGGATTTGGTATAAAAGATGGTGCAATAAGTACAACAGATGTATATCAGCTTCCTGTTTGGCGACTTTTATTAATGGAATTTGGACTTGCCTGGTTTGTTAGTGTCGTTGTCGGAGTGTTAACCATGTTTGTTTCGGTTCTCGTTCGCTCAACCGCAGCCGTAATGGGGATTATGCTTGCTTCTCTAATTACCGGAACTATCCTAACCAATCTCGTCAGCTCATGGCCAAGTGCGAAATATTTATTTATGGTTAATTTACAACTGACCAACTATTTAAACGGTTCGAGTCCACCAGTTGAAGGAATGACGTTGAATTTTTCGATGCTCGTTTTAACAGTTTGGATGTTAGTCGCATTCATCTTATCCTACTTTATTTTTACTAAAAGAGATGTTTATTAAAGAGCGTAAATTAGCGCTCTTTTTTACGTGCAATAAAAGTTACTTACTTTTTGTGAGCATATCGCTTTCTTTTTCAATAGTTTAGTTATAAACTGTAGTTAGTAATCAAAAAGGAGGTATAAACCAATGATTCAAGGAATACATCACATATCTGCATTAACCAAATCATTTACTCTAAATCACCATTTTTATTCAGATATATTAGGGCTTAGGCTCGTCAAAAATACAGTCAATCAAGCAAATATTAAGATGCGACATTTGTTTTATGGAGATTATGCAGGTACTCCAGGAACTTTGCTCACATTTTTTGAAGTTCCAAAAATTGGTTCAAGTTATTACGAACGTTCCTATTTTGGCAATATCACGTTAGGAATACCTAAAGACACAACCAACTACTGGGAAAAAAGGCTAACCGATTTTGCTATACCTTTTGAAAAAACAGAGAAGGCTTTAAGCTTATACGATCCCGACCGAATGGGTATCATCCTAACGGAAATCGCCGAAACCACATCGCACCCAACTATCCATACTGAAATACCAGAAGCGAAACAAGTCGTTCGGATACTAGGGGCTGATTATCATGTGCCGGATCCAGCCAAATCAAGCCATTTTTTCATGACTTATTTTGGATTAGAAAGCCAGAATGGGGTATTAGTAGATAGAAACCAAATGAGCTTTACACGACTCCATCAAACTTTCTCAGAGAAAAAATCACGAACTGGACGAGGAACGATTGACCATATTGCTTATACAGTCGCGACAAAAGCAGATGTTGATGAACTGCACAAAATCGCACTTCAAAACCAACTGACGATAGAAGAATTTGTAGACCGGGAATACTTTAAAAGTTTATATATCAGAGAACCGGGTGGGCTGCGTATTGAATTTGCCAGCGCCGAACCAGGTTTTACACTGGATGAACCACTAGAAAAACTCGGAGAAAAACTTGCTTTACCAAGCTTTTTAGAAGAAAAAAGAACGGAAATTGAAACTTATTTTGGAGGGGAAAAATAATGATTAAAGAGTTAAAAGGAATCCACCATGTAACAGCGATGACAAGTAGTGCCGAAAAAAATTATGCGTTTTTCACAGAAGTTTTAGGGATGCGTTTAGTGAAAAAGACTGTAAACCAAGATGACATTCATACGTATCACTTGTTTTTTGCAGATGATAAAGGGTCTGCTGGAACAGATATGACATTTTTTGATTTTCCTAATTTACCAAAAGGACGACATGGTACAGATAGTATTTCGCGTGTTTCTTTCCGTGTACCAACAGATGCCGCATTAGAATATTGGCTTAATCGTTTTAACCAGTTAGAAGTTCCGCATGGTGATATTAAAACGCTATTTGGAAAAAAATACCTAACATTCCAGGATTTTGATGATCAACAGCTACAACTTATTTCAGATGAAAATGATGAAGGTGTAGCCCCAGGAACCCCTTGGAAAAATGGACCTGTTCCAGAAAAATATGCTATTTACGGTTTAGGACCAGTATTTTTAACAGTAGGCTCATTAGCTAATATGGAGGCAATCTTATCATCAATATTTGGTTTTAGAAAAGTAGCAGAAGAAAATAGTCTGCATTTATATGAAGTTGGCGAAGGTGGAAATGGCGCACAAGTTATCGTTGAAGAAAGAACCGATATTCCAGCAGCGATGCAAGGATATGGCGGCGTTCACCATGTAGCCTTTCGTGTAGAAGATAATGATGAATTACAAAAATGGATTGAACGAATGAATACCATTGAAATACCAAATTCTGGCTATGTAAATCGTTTTTATTTTGAATCGCTATATGTTCCAGTATCAGAGAGAATCTTATTTGAATTTGCAACAGATGGTCCAGGATTTGCAAACGATGAACCTTATGAAACGCTAGGAGAAAAACTTGCTTTACCACCATTTTTAGAACCAAAAAGAGCAGAAATCGAAAAAATGGTTCGTCCCATTGATACAAAAAGGAGTTGAATATCCATGGAACATCTTTTTATTCCAGGTAAGAAGAACGACCTTGCACCATTGTTATTACTTCATGGTACAGGTGGAGATGAGAAATCACTTATCGAAGTAGCTGAATTTATCAATAGTGATGCGCCAATTCTTTCTTTAAGGGGTGATATTAAAGAGGGCGGTGCAAATCGATTTTTTAAACGATTCCATGATGGCAGTTTGGATTTAAATGATTTAGAGATTAAAACAAAAGAGCTAATTGACACAACACGGGAATTAGCGCAGAAATATGAGCTGGATTTTGAAAAAATTATTACAGTTGGTTATTCTAATGGAGCCAATATTGCAGCTAATGCCCTACTTCAAGCAGAAGATAGTTTTCACCAAGCAATTTTGTTTCATGCAATGCCAGCAGGAAATAACCAACCAGATTTTTCAATTAACCATCGAAGTGTCTTTTTATCAGCAGGTTTAAATGACCCACTAATTACCGCGGAAGCTTCCAAAGAACTTGTGGAAATTCTAGAAAAACGTGGAGCAAAAGTAGAAACAGTTTGGACAGCTGCAGGGCATGCATTAACAATGGAAGAATTAGAAGAAGCAAAAAAATGGTATCAAAACAACCAAAAGTGAGGTAGACAGATGGCTATTTTTAAAAGTGCTGATTTAACACAAAAAGAGAATTATAAATTTTTGACAGGAAGTATTATTCCGCGACCAATTGCTTTTGTAACAACACTTGCTGAAGATGGGGTGACGGTGAACGCTGCCCCATTCAGTTTTTTTAATATAGTTTCAAGTGATCCAGCCATTATTTCCATTGCCGTTCAGCGTGTAAACGGAGAGCAGAAAGATACTGCAAGAAATGCTGCTTTTACTAAAGAGCTAAATATTCATATTGTGAATGAAGAAATAGTAGAAGAAGTAAATAAAACTGCTGCTAGACTGGCTCCTGACGTTAGTGAAATGACACTTACTAATTTACATTTAGCGCCTGTACAAGAGATGAAAACACCTAAAATTGTAGAAGCAACGATCGTATTAACGACTAAGTTAGAGGCGTTAATTCCAATTGCTGATGATGAAGGACAAGTGGTGGCTGACTTAATACTTGCGCGTGTAGAGACATATGAAGTAGACGATACAGTTTTTGATAAAGAGAATGGATACATTTTACCAGAAGCACTGGCACCAGTTGGACGAATGGCTGGAAATGATTATACAAAACTAGGTGAAATTTTTCAGTTGGAACGGCCAATTTAGTAATAAGTAGTTGCGAAACAATAGCCATCATGTTAAACTAAGAGCAACTTAAATCGAACGGAGGGTTGTCCATCATGCGTTACATTAGACTACGTTTCCCAAAGAATCTATGCAACTAATTTAATAGTGCGGGAATATCTATGCTTATTTAGTATGGATAACGGGATTGGTCTTGCGTGCATGTATGGCACCCAAAATAAATATGGGTAGAATAAGGGGGAGTTTTCCCTTTTTTAACAGCAAGCTAGTATCTTTTTGATGCTATTTTTGTGTTTTATTTTACTCAGAAACCCTGACCGCGCTGAATCTATTTCAGGAGGTCCTTTTTTATGGAGAAAAAAGTATTAATCGTTGGTGTGAGCCAAAAACAAAAAGATTTTGATTATTCAATGGAAGAATTAGCCAACTTAGCGGCTGCAAATAATATGGAAGTTGTGGGAGAACTGCGACAAAATATGGATCGTGAAAACCGAGCAACCTATGTTGGTAAAGGAAAAGTAGATGAAGTTAAAGGGCTAGCAGAAATGCAAGAAGCTCAGTTAATTATTTTTAATGATGAACTATCGCCGTCACAAATACGAAACTTAGAAGAAGCACTTGAACTGGATGTGATGGACAGAACGGGTTTGATTTTAGCCATCTTTGCGAATCGAGCAAAAACAAAAGAAGCCCAACTTCAAGTAGAAATTGCAAAACTTCAATATGAACTACCACGAATTTTTGGGCAAGGCGAAGATATGGATCAACAAAGCGGAAAAGGCGGACTTAGCAACCGGGGATCTGGAGAAAAGAAAATTGAAACAGACCGCAGAACGATTAAAGATCAAATTCGTCATTTACAAAAAGAGTTAGCCGTGCTTGTGGATGACCGCGAAGTACGTCGTCGTAAACGGAAGAAAAATGAAATTCCGGTCGTATCACTTGTTGGTTATACTAATGCTGGGAAGTCAACTACAATGAACGGTTTGGTACGAGCTTATAGTGAAACAACAAATAAACAAGTTTTTGAGCAGGACATGCTTTTTGCGACACTCGAAACAAGCGTCCGCGAAATCGTGTTACCAGACAATAAACAATTTTTACTAACAGATACAGTTGGATTTGTTAGTAAGTTACCACATCAACTTGTCAAAGCGTTTCGTTCCACGCTAGAAGAAGCTCGTGATGCAGATTTACTCATTCATGTAGTTGATTATTCTGACCCGCATTACAAAACGATGATGAAAACAACTGAAGAAACATTGAAAGCTGTTGGTGTAGAAGATGTTCCCGTTATTTATGCTTATAACAAAGCAGACCTTTTAGAGGACGAAATCTATCCAAAACAAACCGACAATACAATAGTTTTTTCCGCACGAGAACAACCAAGTTTAGCATTTTTAACTGAAATCATTAAAAAAGAACTATTCGCGAGCTATGAAAAATGTGAATATCTGATTCCATTTGAAGCAGGACAAATTGTTGCTTATTTAAATGATCATGCCAAAGTTTTGGAGACTGAGTATCTGGAAAATGGAACAAAAATCTTAGCAGAAGTGAGCCCGGCAGACCTACAAAAATTAAAAAAATATCAGATAGAAGTGTAATTAAATAAAGCGAGTTCTTATTAGATTTGCTATAATGAACCATACAGCAAATTTAGTTAGGAGCATTCTATCTATGAAAAAAACAGGTTGGGGTATACTTGGCGCAGTGGCTGCTTTTACAGGGTATGCGTATTGGTCGACAAAACATTTAACATGCACTAGTTATGAAATAGTGTCTGATAAAATACCAGCAGAATGGGATGGAGCAAGCTTTGTTCAACTTTCAGATCAGCACAGTGCAAGTTTTGGTTTATATAATAATCCTTTGTTAAGTATGGTGAATGAACTAGCTCCAGATGCCGTATTTTTAACAGGCGATATACTGGACGGGGATGAATCTCCTGTTGTCGCAATGGCTTTAGTGCGAAAACTTGCAAAAGCTTTTCCAACATTTTATGTGAGCGGAAATCATGAAGGTAGAAGCGCTTTTTATGAAGATTTTAAGGCGGATATGGAAGCCCATCAAGTCACAGTACTTGAGAATGAACGCTACTTTCTAAAGAAAAATGACGCTGCTATTATGATTGCAGGCGTAATGGATCCACGTTTTTCGAAAGAGGATTGGTTAGCAGCCGATTTACCAAAAAGCGAATGGGAAAAAGAAGCATTAACGGCATCACTTGACGAAGCAACGTATCATTTATCACCTGATTACTTTACGATTTTACTTGCGCATCGACCGGAGTTTTGGCCTTTATATCAAGCCTATCCGGTTGATGTCGTATTATCTGGTCATGCTCATGGAGGTCAATTTAGATTTCCGCTTACAGAAGGATTATTCGCTCCTGGTCAAGGCTTTTTACCAAAATGGACAGCAGGTATTCATCGTGCTGGCCAAAAAGCGCTAATTGTTAGCCGTGGACTTGGAAATGCTACTATAATCCCACGACTTTTCAACGACCCAGAAGTGATACAGATTACACTTAAAGCAAAAAAGGAGTCTTAAAAACGTGATTTATTTAGATAATGAAGACGTGCTTGATCAAGCATATAATTTTGCAATGGAAGAATATGCTTTGCGTTTTTTAGATGAAAATGAAACGTATTTTATGTTTTATCGCATGAAGCCAACGATTATTGTTGGTAAAAATCAAAACACGTTAGAAGAAATCAATCAGACATTTGTGGAGCAGCATCATGTTGATGTACTGCGAAGGCTTTCTGGTGGTGGAGCGGTATATAATGATGAGGGAAATATCAGCTTTAGTATGATTACCAAAGATGATGGAGATAGCTTTCAAAATTTCGCTAAATTCACAGAACCGGTTATTCAGGCCCTTCAAAAGTTAGGTGTTAATGCCAAGCTAAGTGGTCGTAATGATATCGAGGTAGATGGAAAGAAAATAAGTGGTAATGCCCAGTTTGTCACAAAAGGTCGACTTTATAGCCATGGAACGCTACTTTTTGATGTTGATCTAGATAGGCTTGAAGCTGCATTGCAAGTTGACCCAGAAAAGTATCTATCGAAAGGCGTGAAATCTGTCCGAAGCCGAGTGACAACGATACGTGAACATTTAGCAGAAGATATGGATATTCACTCTTTTAAACAAATTTTATTAGAATCAATTTTTGGTACAACAAATATTCCGCGGTATCATTTTACAAAAGCGGATATGGACGGTATCGAAAAATTACGTGTGGAACGTTACCGCAACTGGGATTGGACCTATGGAAAGTCACCTAAAGCTAGCATAAAACGCAAAAAAAGATTTCCAGCAGGCACAATTGAATTTCAATTGGAGTTAAATAAAGGTCGAATAAAAGAAGTGACAATTTATGGTGATTTTTTTGGTACAGAAGATGTTGCTGAATTAGCTAATCAAATGAGTGGAATTCGTTTCGAACGACAAACGGTTAGTAATATTTTTGAGTCAGTCGATATGAAAAAATACTTTGGAAATATTAAAAAAGAAGCAATTATTGCTATGTTATTTGAATAAGAAAAAACTCTGAGAAGCTTCACTCAGAGTTTTTTTGTTATAAAAAGAAAACGATTTCATTTTTATATTGACAGGTATTAAATATATATAGTATTATTTAAATA
>NZ_JAASUA010000016.1:0-35314 GCF_014322845.1 Listeria immobilis
ACCAAGAATTGGCTAAAATAATTTTTTGGCCCCTTTTTGAATCATCCGATGGCCCCTTTTTCAGTTGCGTTTAACAAGATAAATAAAATATTAAGGAAAATGATCCCGAAACTTGCAGTAACGAGCTTCTACGGACTACATAGTATCGTGTTTTAAACATATCTAGTTTAATGAGAAACACCGATTTTTTTATTATATATAACAACTCCATAATTAGATAATGCTTATAATCTAATCCTCCAGGGTTGTGAAAAGTTCATGTACTGCATTACAAGCATCTTCAAGCTTTTCGTTATCTTCATCTGATAAAAAACGGCTACCACCTGCTAAAAAATCAGTTAAGTAGAGGCAAATTATAAATGCCTCTTTTGGAATGCTATCTTGTGTTTTCCATTCTTCAACAAAAATTTCAAGGGTTCCAAAAATCTCGTCATACAAGGCATCATCAAATATATTTTCATTTCTTAATTTAACCATAAAATTCATTACTTTATTATGAAAGCCTTGTAAGTCAGTCATTTTAACTACCTCCAAATATAAATAATATCCGTTGAATTAACCGCTCAACCATACCACACAAAACAACTTTATTCTTTATTCATAAAATCCGCTATCATTTTCCGACTTTCATGACAAAATAGAAAATGTTATGGAATCATCAGTAAGTTCAGTTAATGTGTACCCAAAGTCGATTAGGAATTGGCAACTTTTACTAATTACCTCCTTGGAATGTTCATCCATTTTCCTATGTCCCTCGCAATACTTGTTAGTCAAATATATGAATTTAAAGAATCCCTCAAGTTTCCAGATACTTTCTTTGGTAAGCTAGCTAATTCATATGTTTTATAGTCTTCTAACCACTGACAGTCTCCATTGAGCATGAAACTCCAATGCCGTGGAAGACCTCTCGAAAGGATAAGAAATGATACATCAATTCGTTCTTTCGCAGAGTTGTATTCTGGCAACTCTTCTCTATCTTTATCGTCAAAAACATGTAAAAAATAGGACCACACATCATAACAAATAAGCAAACCATCCATATCTCGACATACATAATTTAAAGAAACCTCATCAAAATGCATTAAAAAAACTAGAGCGAATGTTGGACCAATAAGCGCTATTTCTTCATCAGATAAAATTTTATAATTCAATTGATAGTCATCCTTTAATTGTTTGAATCGGTTTGTAAAATCAGCTTCATATTTCATTTTGAATCCTCCTTATTTCTTGGGTATCATCTGCATTTTTAGAGGCTCGTAAACATAACCATGCTTAGATAAGTATTGGTATTCTTTACCAAATCCAGTCAATTCTTTTAGACCAGTTATATCATTAATTCTATATAAGTTTCCTTTAAGCAGCAGAAATCACGAAGAGGATGTTTTGATTGAGTTTCCTTTTAAACTTTTGTCATCTGAATAATAGTGTATCATCATTTTTACTATATCATTTACAAGAAAAATTGTTAAACAAAAATAGCATTTGGAAATAAATGAAACAGTTGAATTTTTTTACATTCCAACTTTCCAAAAGGCTTTAATATTATGACATACGTAAAAGGGAATTTTGGCTATATAACAAATAATTGAAAAGCATAGTTATTTTACTTGAAAATAATAAGACATTCGGGACAGAATCAAAGGTTACTATTTACTTATAACTAATATTTTGATAATATAAGAATGAGCGTTCTAATATTTTAGAAAGGATGAATTATCATTGGGAAGAGTGAAGCAGTTTGATGAACAAGTTGTTTTAAATAAAGCAATGCAAGTTTTTTGGGAAAAAGGCTATGAGAAAACATCTATGCAGGATCTGGTTGATCATATGGGAATCCATCGTCGTAGTATTTATGACACTTTTGGAGATAAACACGAGCTATTCTTAAAATCACTTGATTGTTATGAATTTCGACTTAATCAAATAATTAATCAACAAGTAAAACAAGATATGACAATAAAAGAAAAACTTGAAACATTATTTTTGAGTGTATCTTCAGTAAATAATGAAAGTCCTAAAGGTTGTTTAATTGTAAATTCAGCAGCAGAATTATCTTTGTTAGATGAACCCATAAAAAAGAAAATACAAGAACTATTTGATAAAAGTGAAATGTATCTTTATCAGCTATTAGTGGAAGCTATGAATAAAGGAGAAATTTCAAAAAATAAAAATTTACAAGAGCTAGCAAGTTATTTGCATAATGCTTGGGTTGGCATAAGAGTACTAGCGAAAACTACCAATGACCAAACAAAGTTACACACCATTGTAAAAACAACCTTGTCAATAATTAAATAGAAAGTAGGTAGAGATATGAGTAAAAAGTACACAGTTATTACTGGCGCAAGTTCAGGTATAGGCTATGAAACTGCATTAGCTTTTGCTGAAAAAGAAAAAAATCTAATCCTTATTGCAAGACGAGAAGAACAATTAATTGCATTACAAAAAAAGATTCAAAAACAATATGCTAACTTGGATATCATCATAAAAACAAGTGATTTATCCGATAAAGAGCAAGTATATTCACTATATGATTCATTGCAACAGTATGAAGTTGAAACATGGATTAACAATGCTGGTGTTGGTAGTTCAAAAACATTAGTAAATAGTGATTTAAAACAATTGGAACAAATGATTGATGTAAATATATCAGCAACAACTATATTATCAACTCTATACGCTAAAGATTATGCCCAAACACAAGGCACACAACTAATTAATGTTTCTTCCGCAATGGGCTATGTAATCGCCTTGGGAAATGTTGGATATTCTGCTTCCAAGTTTTTTGTCAGTGTTCTAACAGAAGGACTTGCTGCCGAGCTGAAAAATGCACAACTACAAGCCAAAGTCTTAGCACCTGCCCTTACAGCTACTGCATTTATTCAACAAGCCAATGATTCAAATGCTACTGATTTATCTTCTAATAATTATCCAATACGAACACCCCAAGAAGTTGCTTCCTACTTAGTCGCACTTTATGAAAGTAATTATACAGTAGGCATTGTAAATGAAAAAAATGAATTCACTTTAAGAGATGCTATTTTCCCAATATTTACGATGTAGTTTTTATTTTTTAGCAATATTAGAATGAACGTTCTAATAAGCATATGTAAATTATCTATTTTTACAAACAGTCAAATAAAATGAAAGAATGGTGAGACGAAAATGAAAGCAGCACAAATCAGCAAATACTCAAAAGAACTACATGCGAATATTACAGAAATACCGATTCCCCCCATTTTGGATACCCAAGTATTAATAAAAGTGAAAGCGGCTGCTGTTAATCCGCTAGAAATTCTGAACATAACTGGTTCAGTAAAACTAATCCAAAATTATTCTATGCCTTTCACTCTTGGGAATGAATTAACGGGTATAATTGAGAAAGTTGGCGACAATGTCCAAGGCTTTAAAGTTGGAGATGCTGTCTACACTAGACTACCGATAGAACATATTGGTGCTTTTGCAGAATATGTCGCTGTTGATGCAACTGCCATATGGTTTTTACCTAGCCATTTAGATTTTGTTACAGGAGCAGCAGTTCCCTTAACAGGTCTAACAGCTTATCAAGGTCTGCACGAAAAATTAAACGCTAAAGCAGGTCAGACCGTATTTATTGCAGGAGGATCAGGTAGTTTTGGTCAAATGGCCATCCCTATTGCAAAATCAATGGGATTAAATGTTATTGTATCAGGAAATATTGCCGCTAAAGATCGAACTTTAGCAGTTGGTGCAGATCGCTTTATCGACTATAAAACAGAAAATTATTGGGAAGTACTAGAACCAGTCGATTTTGTGATTGATACATTAGGTGCATCCGAATTTGAACGAGAATTAGCAATTATCAAATCAGGTGGTCGTTTATTAAGTCTTATAACAGGCCCTAATAAAAGTTTTGCAATAAGCCAAGGAGTACCAAAATGGAAGCAATTTTTATTTGGTTTAGCTGGCTCCAAGTATGATAAAAAAGCAAAAGAAAAAAATATCGAGTATCATTTTATTTTTGTTCGGGCAGATGGAAAACAATTGGAACAAGTATCTAAAATTGTCGAAAAAAATCAGATTATCCCAGCTATTAATCCAACAAAATTTCAGTTAGAGGACATCAATCAAGCCTTAGAGCTAGTCGCAAACGGAGATCCAGAGGGGAAGGTAATCATAAGGTTTGATGAGTGACAAGAAGTAAAACCGAATAGAAGTCTTCCTTTATGAAGCAGCAGTTTGGATAGCATGAAATTAATAAAAAATAAACAAATCAGTGGTTTTATTGATACATTTATCGGGATTAACTTATATTTTAAATCAATTTATAATATAGAAATATAAAAAGCGCAATAATAGTTCAATGAAGTTTTAGTCTCGCTCAGGCTTTGGAAAGTAATTGTCTCTGATATTCAGAATGGTTATAAGAAGCCCAAATAGAAATGGTCTTCTTTTTATTGTATATTAATACAACTATTCATTACTCTTACTCGAAACAGCATGTCAAATATGCGTTACATTTTTTGCGCTTTCTCTATTTTATACCTAGAATTAGTATAAATAGTTAATTGATTGTATCTGGTTTAATTCATAAAGCGCTATTTATTACTATCCCTTCATAATAAATCTATTACTCTTTACACAAAACTCATTTATATTGATTCTACTCATATAAACACTTCTTGGTATAAGAACTACTCCTAATTATCCATTTTTATTAGCATTCTTCCAGTGCCTGTTAAAATGATTTACAGCACCATTATCTTCAAAACACTTTTTCATTATATTTTTTATATCTTCTTGACTTTTCCCATTTAAATCCGCTTCTAAATCAGAAAAATAATGAGAATTTGTATTGAATAAATTTTTTGCCAACTTATTATTTTTATAAAAACCTTCTTTCACATTAAAAATAATATATGTCTCGATAATTCGTCTAATAGGATTCAGCATCATCTCAGGCTTTTCTTCAGTATATAAAAAAACTAATTCGTGCCATAAAGCTTCATAGTTTGTCTTAAAATCTTGTCGTGCAGTCTCAATTTTATTAATTTTATTATAGTTATCGCAACGTTGAATCTTATAAAAATTATTTTCTTCAAAAACGTTTTCTCCACTTCTAGAATTCTTTATCTCATATGAACAATTAAGGTAGAAAAAAGTATTATGTGTTAATAGAATAAATTTACCAGAACTAGGATTTTTCTTATACTTTTTAATTATTTTTTGAAGTTCATCTATAATCAAATATTGCATGGTATCGTCATTAGAAGTCATTGGGTCATCAAATACAATAATCTTATTATTATCTTCACTAGAATCTAAAACCTCTGAAAGTTTTTCGATAAAATATAAGAAAGCAATAATGTTTTTTTCACCTGTTGATATTTCAGTAATGGATCGTATTTCTCCTAAATGACTCTTGATTTCATAAAACTCTTGATTATCAACTTTTTTTCTAATTAACTCAAATGAAACTAGATATTTCAGCTTAATATTAATATTATGAGCAAGTTTCTCAGTATTTTTAGTTTTCCTTTTAAGAGAAACGATTTCACTATCTATTTCATTTATCTTATCCTTTTCTATATTTATTTTAGACACTTCATTGTCAAAATTAATTTGTGCTTCTGATTCCTTTTGAGTTAACACTTCAAGCCTAGTGAGTTCAGATTCAAATTTAGATTCAACTATTAATTTTTTAACTTCGTGTAATCTTAAGTTGTCTCTTGCTTCACTTTTCTTTGTTTTTAAATTATCAGCAAATTCATTGTTTAATATCACTATTTCTTCATATTCAGAGAAGATATCATTAAAACTCGTCGGAAAAACTAGACTCAATTCACTATCCGCATTGAATAAATTTTTTTCTTTTTGCTCAAGTGCAGACATAAGTTCATCTAAAAAATTTTTTTGAATCTTAACTAATCCTTTAATCTTCTCATTTACTTTTTCAGCTACGGATAAAAAATCGGGGTAAAAATCTCCTATGTTCAGCACTAGTGATGAAAGGCTTTCTCTTTCTTCTTCAACTCTAGCTTTCTCCTCAGAAATACTCTTTTTTAGTGTCTCTACTTCATCGGTTGAAAAATATTCTTTCAGTAATGTTACTCTTTCCGTTGTAACCAAATTACCACAAAATGAACATTTTTCTCCTGCTTTATGGATATCCATACCTTCTTCAGCAAAATTATTTTTTTTAGAATCATTTTCTAGTTCTTCTAATATAATTTTACTCTCTACCTTTGATAAAAGTATTTCATTTACTGATTTTTGATATTTTGAGAAATCAATTTTTGGAAAAAGAATAGTTTTTGCTTTTTTACTTTCAGATTTTAAAATATCTTTATTTTTTTTAATCTCATCTTCTTTTATAAACTTAGCATACTCTATTTCTTTTTGAAAAGCATCTTTTCTATATTTGCGAGCATTTTCAACAAAAATATTATTTCCAGCTATTTTAGTTGCACACTGAGAATAAAATTTTTCGAGATCTTGTTTTTTTTCATCTTTTTCTTTTTTACTTTTTTCAAATCTTGAATATAAGTTTTCGCTCTCATTATTTTCTGGTATTATGATTTCTTTTGATTTTTTTTCAATTTCTTCAAGTAGCTTTTTTTTATCTGATACTTTACTCTTTATTTGCTCATTTATAGAAGTATTCTCTTTCCCAAGTGTTACAGCATTCAATTTATTATCCTCACCAATTATAGAGTCAAATCCTTGGAAAATACGAACATCAAGATCACCTCCACAGTACTCTTTTATATAATTAGTAATTGTTGATTTCCCAGTACCATTTTTCCCATAAACAAAATTAATTGCTTTGTCGAAAATAATCTCATTATTTGTAAATAAATTAACATTGCTTAAATCTAACCTCACTGTTATCCCTCTTTTCTGCTTCCTCAAAAAAGTCTAGTTTGTATTTTGAAATTACAAACTCTAAATAGTTATAGTGCATTATATTAACATGTAGCAAAATTATCTAGCATTATATTTTATTACTTATTGTTTCATAATACTCAACACATCTTTTTCAAATCGTTCTGCTAGCTCTTTATAATCTGTTTTCATACACATTTCCTTGCGTTTATTTGCGTAAGGGCTTAAAATACCATAAATATCTAAATGCTTACATAAATTAAAAATATTTTTTTCATGTAAAATAACACTTACACCATTATAGAACGCCATTCGAATAATAGGATTTAGTTTTACTATTTCTAGAATTCCACGATCTGCCGAGCAAAATGAATGAAGATATGTAAATGATTGCTTACAATTTCTTTCTCCCATATACATTTCTAAACACCTTATATGAAAAAGATCCCATGCCATACCTCTCAGCTTTCGAAATATATCCTTAGCATTTACTTGAACCCCACCAAAAAATTTTTCAACTGATTTATCACCTCTTAAAAACAAATAACATAAAACTAACTCGTTTTCCCAATAGCTAAATATCTCATTGTTAATACTGTCAAGTAATTGAAGTATTTTATTATCTATACTTTTTTTACTTGAGTGTTTAATATAAAATGTTTTTAAAAGTAAACAATAAATATATTCATATCTATCAACGGGATTAGTTTTAATTTCCACTTCCAGTTTTACAAGTTCATTCCATCGTTCATCTGCCAATACATATACTGAACTGTCCAGAATAAAGTGTTTCTTTTTTAATTCTGACTTATTTATATAATCTAATATAGAAAATGCTAACAAATTACGATAGATAACTTCTTTTTCAATGTCAAAATAATTAGCTCCTGATTCAAATAAATATGGTGTACAACTCAAGCTTTTCCCATTCTCTTTAATAAAAAGTAGCATATTCATTAAATCTGAATCTTCTTTCTTATCAAATACCACATTTTTCCATGCACCAATTACGTTTGAGTCAAAGTCCATACACTGATTAACTTTCAAAGCATAGTTATCACCCTTTATAATAGCGTTCTTCTCTAAAACAACAGTATTTTTATAATTACCTAGCTCTACAATACTATATTTCCCAAATTTACTATCACCACAAATTGGTTGAAATTGAGATTCACCAATATTAAACAATAGAAACTTAGCTCCTGGAAGTTTGTCCATGTATGACTCAAAAACCTTAATTGGATTCTTAGCTAATAGTATTTCATGTATTATAGATGTTGAATCTTTCATTTGCTATCCCTCATCTCAATTATTTTTTATATATTTTCCATATTTAATCACTCTAAGCAAACTTCCTTACTCCTGCGCTTCATCTACAATACTTTTTCTAATTATTTCAATTCTTTTTATTATCATTGCTAATGCGCATAGTGTGACTTTAAAAGCAAATCTCAATTCGTTTCCTAGTGTATATTTACGCCCGTGAATACATTCATTCCGTATATTTAACGAGTTGCTATTATACATAAAATTATAGACAAATAATAAATCTTCAACATTTTCATAATTTCCCAACTCTTTATATACGTCTAAAAGTATTTCACGGAGTATAGAGCTTGGATCTTTGCATAACATAAATTCTTTTTCACTTTCTTTATATGGAAAAATATTAAGCATCTTTGCCAACTCGCGTATTTGCTTCTCTAATATAGGAAACAGCTGCGTGACATGTCCTAAAATTAAGTCATCTGAATATGTTTGTAAAGGATGTTCAGTAATTTTATTCTGAAGTTCTTCATATAATTTTTTTTCTTCATGAAACATTTCCATATAATGGAATGTTTGTTGAATTGAGCTTTGATGTATTGCTTTTACATATGTGTCTATTTCTACATAATTAACAAATTTATGTCCATTCACTTTAAGTATATTTTCTATTATCTCTTTTAACGTAGCATCAATTTCATGTCGATTATAATTTATATTTTTCAATTCTTGTACCGGAAACACTTCGTTAAGATATATTCTAGTAAACATATCTGAAAAAGGACTTTCTGAAATATTCTTCATACATTGAATCAAAGCTGCCTCTTTAGATATTACACAATATCTAGCAAGTGATAATACATTATTTGATACGCCCACGTTATACTCCCCAACATCTCCTTTTGGAATTTCAAATTCACTCTCAATCAAATGTAATGCATCAGTACATCTATTATAGTAATCTTTCTCCCATAAACTTTGAATCTGAACCATTTCAAAATTTAATAACTGTCTATCAATGGTAGCACTACTATTTTTTAAACTAAATAAAAAACACATATACTTATAAAATAAACTGGCTAGCATAATTCCATCATCACGAGTTATGAATTCATTAAACCTTTCACTAACTTTCTTAAAATAATCTGTTGTTATTGTTCTAACTGTATATTTATTTTCAAAATAATCCATTAACTTACTGTACTCATTTACCTGATCAATTACTTTATATTGCTCATCGAAAAATTGTTTAAGAACTTCTTTTTGCGCTGTTGATATAGGAATATTATTTTTTTGTAATATTCCTATACTTTCTGGTTCTTTTATTTTTTGAAATCCATATATCATTTCTTTATACATAACTTCTCGGCTGATTCTAGTAATACTTTTATCTTCAAATAGATAGGAAATAATCTCAAAACTTGAGCATCTTAGGTGATTGTTTCCTTCATTTGCTGAAGCTATTGCCCCTATCATCAACTTAACGTGTTCTAACATAATCTTTTCTGATAATACTTTGCCAAAAATAACATAAGCTATCGTCTCTAGAACAAAGTCTGTAATTTCATCATGAAAAAAATCTTGTAGCTCTTGTATAACATCTTCTGTCCAAAGTGATGTGTCAGGATTTGATATACCGTTAATTTCTGCCATTGGTATTATTTTATGGTTTCTTATACTTATTTTCAGCATACTTAAAATATATTCTTCTTCCCATGAAATATATTCAGGTAACTCGATCATTGTATGACTAAAAACATTTGCTGATATTATTTTGTTTCTATAGTTCTTAAAAATTTCAATATTAGCTGGATAGGATACTTTCTGTATATTACCAATCAGGCACGTTTTCACTTGTTCAAAACCATTTACATCTATCATTCCTAGATATTTAATTATCTTCTCTTCCTCAAGTATTAAAGATTCTACATTAATAATTTTAAAAATATTATGTTTTAAAAATAAGCGAATATCTATCCTATATTCAGTTAAATTACTTAGGTTCTCTAATTTTGTTACCCAAATAAACAACAAAAATATTTTTGCATTTGTGCTTTCAATTAAATCCATAGCACTCTCCAATGACAGTTTTCCAATATAAAACTGAGCAATAACAAAAAACTCTTCTATTATTGGATTTTTAAATTCCACATCTCTAATACCAGTTTCAAGTATTTTTACAAAGTATGGATATATTTCAGATGTGTTTCTATATTGTGACCAAAAGCCTTCCATAGAATCAATTTCGCGCACATCATAAGTTTCCTCTATATGATTTATAAACCATTGCCAATCAGTAGACTTCCTCAAAATCCCGTCAATATACTTTTCTTTAATTTCATGTTCAAGATAATTTTTTGCCATTATCTAATTCTCCTATCTTATCCCTCTATTTACTCACTTGTTACATTACTCACATTATATCATATTTCTATCACTGAAATAAGAAATCTCTTCTTTTTTCATGAATAAGTACTATCTGGTTAAAAGCAAAAAATAAGCAAAAGCAAGTCGAATTAATATCAACTTGCTTTTGCTTATTTTATTCGATTTATTTGCTAATACTTTTGTTATTTACTAACTTCCATTAAATAATAGCAATTTTGAAACTAGTTTCATTTCAATTCTTTTTCTTAAATCTTCATCAACATATACTTGTGGATTACCAAATTCATCAAATAATACTCGTGTTGATAAAGTTACTATATACCCTGTAAAATGATTTGAAATTACTTCTATATCTCCTTGTGATGCTGCAACAATAACGGAGTATGATAGAATTATTTTTCTTTGATTGGTATCATTCATTTTTTAAGTTTTTCTATTATAAATTACAGTTTAATAGAAGTAAATATTATAAAAAAATGTTATCACTCAGCATAGAAAAACCCCTAAAACCCCATCATTACTGAGGTTTTAGGGCTTTGATTTTTATTCCCACTCCACCGTAGCAGGCGGTTTACTCGTAATATCATAAACAACCCTATTCACATGAGCTACTTCATTCACAATCCGCACTGAAATCTTCTCCAGCACATCCCACGGAATACGAGCCCAATCTGCAGTCATCCCATCAATACTCGTCACCGCACGAACAACCACAGTATGGTCATACGTTCTCCCGTCACCCATAACACCAACGCTACGGATATTTGGAAGGGCTGTGAAGTATTGCCAGATTTCGCGTTCTAAGCCGGCTTTTTTGATTTCTTCGCGTAAAATATAATCAGAATCACGAACGATTTCTAGTTTTTCTTCGGTGATTTCGCCAAGGACACGGATTCCAAGACCTGGACCTGGGAATGGTTGGCGCCAAACGATAGCATCAGGCATACCAAGTTCAGTTCCAAGGGCGCGAACTTCATCTTTGAAAAGGGTGTTTAGTGGTTCGATTAGTTGAAATTGCATATCTTCTGGTAGTCCGCCAACGTTGTGATGTGATTTGATTGTTTGGGCGGTTGCTGTACCACTTTCGATAATGTCGGTGTAAAGTGTTCCCTGTGCGAGGAATTCTACGCCGTCTAGTTTGTTTGCTTCGTCATCGAAAACGTAAATGAATTCGTTGCCGATGATTTTGCGTTTTTGTTCTGGATCAGATACACCAGCTAATTTGTCCATGAAGCGTTTTTTTGCGTCTACTTTGATGATGTTCATATTAAATTCACCTTGTAAAGTCGCCATTACTTGGTCTGCTTCACCTTTACGAAGCAAGCCGTGGTCTACGAAAATACAGGTTAGTTGGTCGCCAATCGCTTTATGGATTAACACACCTACAACAGAGGAATCCACGCCACCAGAAAGAGCAAGCAAGACTTTTTTGTCGCCAACGATTTCTTGGATTTTAGCGATTTCGACTTCGCTAAAGTTTTCCATTGTCCAGTCGCCTTTACAGCCACAAATGTTTAATGCAAAGTTCTTCAGCAGTTCGTTTCCGTATTCAGAGTGACGTACTTCTGGGTGGAATTGTACTCCGTAGAGTTGACGAGCTTCATCAGCAATTCCTGCAATCGGGCAAGATGGGCTTGTTGTCGTTACTTCAAAGCCAGCTGGTTCTTGTACTACTAAGTCGCCGTGACTCATCCAAACTACTTGATCTGTTGGTAGTCCAGCAAATAAACGGTTAGGTACTTCTACATGGATATCTGCTTTTCCGTATTCACGGTCTTTTGCGGCTTCTACTTTCCCATCAAAATGGACAGTCATTAATTGCATGCCGTAACAAATTCCTAAAATCGGAATACCCATGTCAAAAATTCTTTCATCCGCACGAAAAGCATCTTTATCGTATACGCTGTTTGGTCCTCCTGAAAAAATAATTCCCGTTGGATTTAGTGCTTTCATTTCTTCGAGTGTGATAGTATGCGGATGTAATTCACTATACACGCCAAAATCACGGATACGGCGCGTAATAAGTTGGTTATACTGGCTACCAAAGTCTAGAACGATAATTTTCTCTTGCTCGGTAAAGTCTTTCATAATTTTAAACAAAACCACCCTTATCTATAAAATGAAACCGCAAAAATGCGGTTACTTCACGGTAATAATAAGAAAAGGACAAATCACTTGTCCTTTTCATCTTCTTTCATTTTAACGTGTCCCCTCTAAAGTTGCAACACCTTATTTGGAATTTTTCTCGTCTATTAGTGCTAAACCTTGGACGAGGATTTTATCGCCGCGCATTCGACCAAAATCAAGCGAATTTATATTAGCGCAAGGGATTTCAAGTTCCCCTAAAACTTCTTCTACTGTTTTATACATGTATTTTACTTGTGGCGCCACTAAAACAGCATCGACTTGCGCTTTATAATCTTTGAATTTCGCAGTCGTAATTGCACCAACTGGGCCCATTACAACAACTAAATCTCGCTCGCCGAATTTTCCATGGAAATAATCTTGATACTTCACGTCTTCCGGAAAAACGAGTACCGCATCCAATCCTTCTGAAACTGCACTTTTGACAACGTTTTGTGCCATTAAGCTGGAAGTTGCCCCACCAGCACAAACAATCATTAATGTTTTCAAATTCATCCCTCCAAAAAATGACTCTGGAAAATTCCAGAATCATTCTTATTTCGCGTATCTAGATTCCTTTGCCACCAAGAATATCTAGTTCTTGAATTTGTTTAATTTCTTTGATTAGCGGTTTAGCTTTTGTAATCAAGCTTATTACTGCTTCATTATCAAGCGATGCAGCATGGTGTCCTTTATCTACCCAAACCTCAGAAACAAAAACCGCATCTGCTTCTGTTTCTGATTCACTAACGATGTACTGAATACATGTATTATATTCTTCCATGCCTTCTGCCGCTTCTAGCAAGAGCTTCACTAACTGATCACGCTCTCCAGGATGTGTATAAAAAGCTGTTAATAATCCATAACCAACATTCATTTAAACAACCTCCTATTTCCAAAAATCATCTAATATCGTAATTGCCATATGGCGCTTATGCTCTGTTTTAATAAACCAGTTTTCAATTTTTGCTGCTGCTTCTGCTGGAACTGTTTTCCCTTCCAAATAATCATCAATTTGGTCGTAAGTAACACCTAGAGCTACTTCATCGGGAAGCGCTGGTTTATTATCTTCTAAATCAGCAGTCGGTTTTTTCATATATAAATGTTCCGGGCAACCAAGCTCTTTTAGAAGTGCCTTACCTTGACGTTTATTTAAGCGAAATAGTGGATTTATATCCGTTCCACCATCGCCATATTTTGTATAAAAGCCAGTAACTGCTTCTGCCGAATGATCGGTTCCAACAACAACCCCTTTATTCATTGCTGCAATCGCATATTGGACTTTCATTCGTTCGCGCGCTTTTTCATTTCCTTTTGCAAAATCAGATAGCTCAACGCCCGCTTCACTAAGAGCCGCCACACTTGCGTCCACTGAAGCTTTAATATTGACGGTCAGTCTGTTGTCCGGTTGCATAAAATCAAGAGCGTCTTGGCGGTCTGCTTCATCCAGTTGTATTCCGTATGGTAGACTCACCGCGAAAAACTGATATTCATTATCTGACGTTTCTGCTCGAAGTTCGCTTATCGCCATTTGTGCTAGTTTCCCTGTCAAAGTCGAATCTTGCCCACCAGAAATCCCAAGAACAAAGCTTTTTAAGAACGGGTTCTTTTTTAAATATGCTTTTAAAAACTCAACACTTTTTCTAATTTCTGCCCGAGCATCAATTGTTTCTGCTACTTGCATATCTGCTAAAATTCTTTTTCTGATATCCATCATAATTCCTCCTAAAACGGCATATCTAGTTCAACTGGTGAATGTAATTGAACACTCTTCCGGACTTTTTCGATATTGCGCATTTTGTTTTTCCAACATTTCACACTTAAATCTACTGGGTATTGCTCCGGACGAACAGTACGCTTATACTCATCCCAAAGCAGTGCCAGATTTTCTTCTTTATACGCTTTAATTTCATCTAAAGTTGGCATTTCATAGACTAATTCGCCGTCTTTAAAAATCGGTACAAGTAACTCACGTGCAGTAAAATTTTCCACCGTTTTCATAATGTAAGTATGCACTGGGTGGAACATCGTTAATTTATCGACGTTTTCAAGCGATTCATCCTCTAAAGCAATGTAGTCTCCTTCTGCTTTTAAGCCATCTTCGCTCGTAATAATCCGGTAAACTTTTTTCTTACCTGGAGTGGAAACTTTTTCAGTATTACTAGAAAGCTTAATCGAATCTTGTAAAATATCATTTTCATCCGCAATTGCAGCCATTTTATAGACGGCTCCAAGTGCAGGTTGGTCATATGCGGTAATTAGTTTCGTACCCACACCCCATGAATCAATTTTTGCTTTTTGGGCTTTTAAAGATAAAATCGTATGTTCATCTAAATCACTAGAAGCAAAAATTTTCGCTTCGGTGAAACCAGCATCATCTAACATTTGGCGGGCTTTTTTAGATAGGAAAGCCATATCCCCGCTATCTAAACGAATGCCAATAAAATTAATTTTGTCACCCATTTCTTGTGCTACTTTGATGGCATTTGGAACACCTGATTTTAGCGTATCGTATGTATCTACTAAGAAAATGGAATCAAAATGTGTTTTAGCATAGCTTCTAAATGCCTCTAGTTCATCACGGTAAGCTTGAACCATCGCATGCGCCATCGTACCAGACACAGGAATGCCGAATATTTTTCCAGCGCGAACATTACTTGTAGAATCACAACCGCCAATATAGGCTGCACGTGTACCCCAAATAGCTGCATCCAATTCTTGTGCGCGTCTTGTTCCAAACTCTGCAAATGTTTCATCCTCTATAACTGAACGAATTCGTGCTGCTTTGGTTGCAATTAGCGTTTGGAAATTCACAATATTAAGTAAAGCTGTTTCAATTAACTGCGCTTCTGCAAGACTTGCTTCCACTTGCAAGATGGGCTCTGTTTTAAAAACAAATTCTCCTTCTTTCGCAGCTAGAATATTCCCTTTAAATTTAAATGTTCGTAAGTATTCTAGAAATGGTCCATCAAAGCCAAGTTCATCATGTAAATAGGTAATATCCGTTTCCGTAAAACGCAAATTTTGCATATAGTGAATAATTCGTTCTAGTCCAGCAAATACAACAAAACCTGAATCAAATGGCATATCACGGAAGAAAACTTCAAATACCGATCTACGCTCATGAAGTCCATCATCAAAATACGCTTTCATCATATTAAGTTGATAAAGGTCTGTATGCAGCGTTAGACTATCATCTTGAAATAAATTTGTCATTCCTTTTGCTCCTAACATTTTTTATAAGCACTAATTAGGCTTATTATATACCAATTATCATAGCATATAAAAGGTATATTCACTATTAAATAAACACATAAATGAAAAAAAGCCTTAGACACAAGGCTCTTTCAACTAACTATTTCATTATTTTCTTGATTGCTTTTTTACCGAAGTAAGCATAACTATTAGCTAAAAATGATACTCGCTTATTTGCTAAAAAAGATTTGAAAAGACTTTTTTTCTCATTTGGAATATCTTCTATAGCTGTTGTTTTCATTTCTTGTTCAACATATGTTTTAATAAGATGCTGAACTTCTTCATAATAGTCCTTTGGAGCGAGAAAAGCCCATTCAATCATAGAAAATAAGTCTATTTCAAAGTTTTTCCGTTCATTTTGATATCTCAAATCTCCTTGTATATTTAGCTCGTTTAGTACTTGATTTACTTTAGTTAATGCTAATAAGCGGTCTTTTACCATAGCAATGTCATTTCGTCTCTGAGTAATTGATTTTGAACCAGTATCTCTACTACGCCAGTAATAGCCAACTTCTGGAATAATATTCACTTTTTCTGCATATAGGTAGGCTGGTACCATTAAAGCAATATCTTCATACATTTGTCCCTCTGGAAACTGAAATTGATGTTTATCCCAGAATGACTTTTTAAAAACTTTATTCCAAGATGTTGTATCATATAAAAGTGCTGGTGTTTCTGCAATAGTAGTTGCTTCCTTCTTTTCTTTCATATAGTGTTCATGAAGAATAGAAGGATAAATTTTGTCACCAGAAAGTCTTGCTACTCCGATTGTCACCATATCTGCATCTGCAGACTTAAAAGAATCCATCATTTTTTGGAACATATCTTTTGCGATAATATCATCCCCATCGACAAAACCCAGATAATCCCCAGTTGCAACCATAACACCATTATTTCGTGCTGCAGATACACCTTGATTTTCTTGATCAATGACGATAACATTAGTATAGCCATCGACTAGTTTCTCAACTTTTTGAAAACTATCATCTGTTGAACCATCATTCACAAAAATAAATTCCACCTCTTGATAGCTTTGACCGAGAACAGATGCAACACATGCCTCAATATATTCAGACACATTGTATACAGCAATTACAACACTTAACTTGTGCAAAAAGATATCCTCCTTTAAAAGCCTGTTTGCTTACTTCTGATGGAAAATGGATATTTCCAAACTAAGTCTCCTAGTAAATAGAAGTGATGCAAATATAACCACAGTGCTTTTTTCTTTAAAATCGCAGTAAATTTCCCACCAGCTTGATATGGATAATCAGCCCAATCAGGAAGTTTCTCTTTAATAATCATACTTATTTTCTTTATGAGTGCTTTTCGATCTTTTTTATCTGAAATATAAATCGCTTTTCTTAATATAAGTCGATAAATCAAATGTTCGATATATAAGTA
This sequence comes from Listeria immobilis, assembly GCF_014322845.1. Lineage (NCBI taxonomy): Bacteria > Bacillati > Bacillota > Bacilli > Caryophanales > Listeriaceae > Listeria > Listeria immobilis. The sequence goes on from NZ_JAASUA010000016.1 coordinate 17,299, forward strand.
GGCAAGTTGTTCTTTAGATTCCTCATAAATGCCTAATTTTTTTAATTCTGTTTCGATATTTTCTAACATCACCACCACATCTAAAAAATGATCCATTTGTTGAATGTTAGACTGCGAATCTATTCGGTCTGTTATGTAATAGTACAAAGCATCTTGAATTTTCACTGGGTTTTCTGCTTTTAATGTTACAACGGGAATAATTCCTAAATCTTCATACCAATATCCCACAGGAAAACGGCAACCTTCCCATAGTTTTGCATGATAAAACTTATTCCAAGGAGTCGGTCCTGCATCCAAAACTTTAATGCCCTTGTCTCGTTTGATGTACTGCATTTTCCCTTCTTGATTAACATTGTAAGAAGTAAATAATACTAAATCTGCATTCGTTTGACTCACTGTATTTAGGCAAGTTTCCACTAATGTTTCACTAATATAATCATCACTATCTACCATCACAATATAATCTCCAGTGGCTATATCCAGTCCAAAATTCCTAGCGGTCGCTTGTCCTCCATTCTCTTTTTCGAAATAGCGTATTCGCTCATCAATAATTTCTTTTACAATTGTCGCGGAATTGTCAGTTGCTCCATCATTTACAACAATGATTTCTAATTTATCATACGACTGATTAATAACAGATTCAAGGCATCTTCTCACATATTTTTCAACGTTGTAAACTGGAATAATCACACTCACTAATGGTTCCACAAGAATCCTCCTCTCAATTATTTTAATTCGTCTTTGATTTGAGAAGTAGAAATTCCTTCTGTACGAGGCAGATAAACTACTTCGCAAAGTTCTTTCAGAAAATCAAACTCACCTTCCCAGTCGTCACCCATAACAAAAACATCAATATTATGTTTTTTAATATCCTCTTTCTTTTGTTCCCAGTTGTGTTCAGGAATGACTTCATCTACATAACGAATTGCTTCGATAATTAGTTTTCGATGCTCATAGCTGTGATAAGCTTCTTTATGCTTGATTCGGTTAAATTCATCAGAAGAGATTGCGACTACTAAATAATCTCCAAGCGCTTTTGCACGCTTTAAAAGATGAATGTGCCCCCAATGAAGTAAATCAAATGTGCCATAAGTTATTACTTTTCTCATTTATTTAGCCTCCTCAAGTAACCCTTTCATATAAGTAACGATTCGCTCGCTTGCATGACCATCCGAATATTTATTCCATATTTTTGAAAATGCAACCAAATTATCATCCATTTTTGCTGTTTGAATTTGCTGGATTAATTCTTCCGTTGTTTTTGATATTGGACCAGGAATTACTTGTTGATAATTTTTTAATAAGCCGCGTTCATTATCATATTGTTCTAAATCATAACAAAAAAAGAATATCGGTTTTTCAAACAAAGCATATTCAAATGGAATAGACGAATAATCTGTAATTAATATATCTACGGCCGCTAAGAGCTCTTCTAAAGCCACATTCTTATCTACATTTACAATAAAGTCACTATTCAAGCTTTGAGCATCTACATTTACAGCAGGATGTAATTTTAAAAGAAGCAAATAATCATTTGCAAGTGCTGTTTCCATAGCCTTAAAATCCATAGCCAATTTCGCTTCGGCAAGTTCATTATCACGAAAAGTAGGCGCATATAAAATTATCTTTTTATCGTTTGCTTGAAAATTGTTACGCCATTCTGTTCTTTTTTGTTGTTGAAGTGCTTCATTAAAATAAATATCTGTTCGTGGCACACCTATTTTTAACAATTGCGAATCCGATAACAAAAAACTACGCTTAAAAATCTCTCCCATTTCATCTGAGCCAATTACAACTTTTAAAAATCGCTTATAAACTGCTTTGAATCGCTTCTTATCCGTTTCAGAACGATTCGCTATCGAATTATCTTCCCAACCAAATTGTTTCAAAGCCCCATTCGCATGCCAAAGTTGAATACATTCAACACCAGTTCTAAATGAAACAGCTGCTAGCTCAGGATAATAATTATCCACTAATATTACTTTTGATGTATTTAAATAATAAATAAGCTTCCATTTATTGAACAAATTGTTAGATAGAAATATAACAAAACTAAATTTCCCCTGATCAAATTGAACTCTTTCTGTATGAAAGCAAATCGTTTCAAAATTTTCATTTTGTCTGTCCATTTCATTTAAAATTGCTGTTGTATTTTCAGGAAATGAGGCGATAATCAATACCCGTTTTTTCACGCCAAATAATCCACAAAATATAGAAAATAGACTTAAAAAGAACATATAAATAGAAACAGCTATTTTTTTCACTATCATCTCTACTTTCTTTGCTAAAAAGAAAATCTCAGACCGATTATGCTTTTCGACATAATATTTGACCTAAGATTTCTTTAAAATAAGTAATTACTTGTATTATACTTTCCATTCCATAACGGTTTTACCAAATGGATTGCGTAAATCCGTTTCAAAAGCTTCAATAATATCTTGTAAGTTACGAACCACTTTACGTTGGCCAATTAAACTAGATAAGTACTCTACTGCACGTTCGTTTTCACTAAGGAAATCAACAGTATTTTGGAAATCTTCTTTACCACTACGGCTACTTCCAAATACTGTTAAGCCTTTTTCTAACACCATACGTGAATTAAATTCAATTGGATTTTCAGAAACTCCAAGTAATGAAATAGTTCCTTCTGGCTTAATTAAATCAATAATTTGTTCTACTGCATATTGACTTCCTCGACCGCCAGCGCATTCGAAAGCATTGTCTATCACAATCCCTGTTGGAATTTCATCTACTAAGTAAGCTTCATCAACAAAAGAGAAGAAATCTAGTTTATATTGTGTTTTACCAAAAATAATAACTTTACTTTCTGGATAAATTGTTTTAAGTAGCAGACAAGTAATAAAACCTAAGTTACCATCCCCCCATACGCCGAAAACAGACTGATTTGCATTAGCTTTCTTCTTAAATCGGGTAATCGCATGAAAAGCAACAGAAATAAGTTCTGAATAAGCAGCTACTTCCATGTCCATATTTTCGGGTAAACGAACAACCCGATCTCTTCTCATGAAAACATTCTCTTGCATTAAGCCATCATATCCGCTAGAACGGAAAAGTGAGGAACGACGATAGTTTTCAGCAATAATTGGATCCTCTTCTACTGGTGTATTTGGAATCATGACTACTTTTGTTCCAATTGCAAATTCACCGGTTGCATCATAAGTTACTTGTCCTACTCCTTCATGAATAAGCGCCATGGGTAACTTTTTAGAAAGCATTTCTTTTCCACGAGAGCCTGTATAATAACGTTGATCAGCAGCACAGATAGATAAGTATGTAGGTCTTACTACTACAATATCCTCCGTTAATGCTTCTTCTACGTTAGCTTCTTCAAATTGTCGCTCAGAAACGAGGCGATATACTTGGTTAATCATGAATTAATCCTCTCCTGTACAATCGCATTTGCCACTTTTAAATCATAAGGCGTGGTAATTTTGATATTAGATATTCCACCATTAACAAGTTTTACTTTTTCACCTGCTAATAAACAAATTTTACAAGCATCTGTTAAAATTTGTTTTTCATCATCTGTTAAATTATTATAATGCTTTTGAATTACTTTCATGTTGAAACTTTGCGGAGTTTGCCCCTGATACATATCTCCTCGAACTGGAATATCTGTGATAAAATCTTGGTTTGTTGATTCAACAATCGTATCAACAGCTGGAATAACAGTATCAACAGAACCAAACTCTAATGCCATATCAATATTTTCCTCAATAATTCTATGGGTAATAAATGGTCTTACAGCATCATGAGTCACAATAATATCATCATCATTTAAACCAAATTCTTTCTCAACATAACGAATACCATTCATAATAGTTTCATTACGGTCTATACCACCCTCAATGACAATAACCCGAGAATCAAATATATATTTTTTAATAATATCTTGCGTATGATTAATCCAATCTTTTGGTGTCGCAATAATAATTTTGTCAAAACGGTCATTTAAGATAAATTTTTCAATCGTATGAACAATGATTGGTTTTCCTTTTAATGGCAAGTACTGCTTCGGCATATTGACATTTCCCATGCGAGTACCTTTACCGCCAGCTAATATCTCTGCATAAATCATTTTTAGTCTCCTTTAACATTTTACTAATACACATAGCTTTATTGTACCATAAACTTCACTTCTTTTGTACAGACATCAATCTCCCATTACATGATGGATAATTCTTTTAGCCGCATCCCCGTCGTGATACTCGAAAGCTTTCTCAGCGAATACTTGTAATTTTCTTGTTATTATTTGGTCTGTTTGAATAAGATGAATTGCCTCTTCCGTCGTAGAAACCACCGGACCTGGAACAAATTCTAAGTAATCTTGGTAGAAATTACGCTCTAATGAATAGGCGTCTAAATCGTAAGCAAAAAATAAAATTGGTCGATTTAAAATGGAAAAATCATATATTACGGATGAATAATCTGTAATTAGAATATCCGTTGTAATTAAAACATCATTCATTTCTATCCCACTAAAATCCAATACAAAATCAGCCAAATCTTCAGGTATTTGCGTTTCGATGCTGACTAGCGGATGAAGTTTGATTATAACTATGTATTCATCCCCAAGTGCAGCTTTCATTTTTCTTAAGTCTAATTTCAATTGAAACTCTTTTCGTTCTTCTGAGTTGCCTCGAAATGTAGGCGCATAAGTAATTATTTTTTTCCCTTTAAGTAATGGATACATTTTTAGAAAGAAATCTTTTCTAAATTCCATATAATTTTGATCAAAAAGTTTCCATAGCCTCGGTAACCCAAATGCTTCAATTTTAGTCTCATCGATATGAAAGGCTTCTGCATAAATTGGTTTTAAATCACTTGCCGAAATAATGCTCGTTGTATAATTTTGATGTGCTCGTGTTTCAAAATCCAAAGAAATTGAATCTTTAAAGCCTAAGGAACTATGACCAAATCGTTTAAATGCTCCTGCTGCGTGCCAAAGCTGGATTACTTGAGCATCTTTTCGCATCCTAATGGAATAAAGCTGGTAATAATAATCATCTAAAAATATATATTTGACTCTTCCAAGCTTCCAATAGTAGGTAAGATAATACATCGCATGATTATTTTCTGGTTGCATTTTCATATAAGCATACACAGTTTTCTCTGGATGCTCTTCTTTAATTGCCTGATAAATCGGCATGAAAGTTGCATCTAAATTAGTAATTTTATTCGAAACAAGCATGACATTATTTTTTGCGACTGGCATTAACTTGGCAATAGTGAATATTACTTTACGGCTAAAATACGAAACAAATTTTTTCTTTAATGGTGTTAAGCGCATCGGAACATTATGACTTGCAAGTGGTCTAAGTGAACCTTTGTTAGCCGCTTTTCGTATTCGTTTCCAATTCTCATCGATAAACTTATTTGGCGCAGCTCGTTGACTTAAAACTTCTACCAGTGTTAGACAAGCTGGATAAGCTTCGTATTTAATCTCACTAAATGAATTATTTAAATTATTTTCCACTAAATAATCTATTGCATCTAATTCAAAAAATACATCATCTGGTAATTGTCTTAGCAAACTGGTCAGTTTCTCAAAATACTCCATTTGAAAAACTTCATCTTCTTTTTGAAAAATTTCTGGTAATTTCTCTAAATCTATCATTAAAAATTTATTTACATATACTAAAACTGTCCATTCTTTCCGATACCGGTTATCTTTTATCTCGAGTAAAGTTATTACATTATGAATTACTTCTGATAAAGTGAGTAAATGACTATTTTCTATATTTAATCCAATAATCCGTTCTGCCAAATGATAACTATAATAGTTAAAATTTACCAATTGGAATACTTCTTGCTTCATTTCCTTAGCTACCTTTTCTAATAAAATTTTAGAAAAAGTACTACCTGAAAGTGGATTATCCAAACTTTCAGGATTAGCGTATAAGTTCCCTTTGGTAACATTATTTGGACAAACAATATCAGGGGAATATGTAGTAAGCTTTTCACATAATGTATCAATTTCAAGATTTTCAGAAATAAAGCTAATATATTGTTTTTTCTCTTTTTCAAGTAGCAGTATGCAATCTGTTAAAAAATCTGCTGTTTCTGGTATAAAATGGATGGTCCATTGCTCGTGAAGTTTTCTCTCTCCGCTTTCCATTTCTGTAGAGATAAAACAAATGGATTGTAAGGCCTTTGAATCGTTCAAAATATCCGGCTCCTTTTGTTCGTAGAGTAAATTAATTACTTTCTTATTATAAACAAATTACTAAAATAAAGATATAAAAAAACAATTATACGAAATGCTCGTATAATTGTTTTTTGCTTATTTTTTAAATCTAACTAAAGCATCTTGCCAAGAGGGGATAGTAAAACCTAACTGTTCAACTTTATCCAAGCTCATGATAGATGTTTTAGGTCGTTCTGCTTTTTGTGGAAATTCAGCTGATGTACATGGTTTTACAGTAACATCTTTATCTTTCAATATTTCTGTGGCAAAATCAAACCAAGTAGCAGTTCCGTTATTAGAAAATTGATAAATACCATAGTCCGGATTTTTCTCAATCGTAAATCGGATAAAATCGGCTAAATCATATGTGTAAGTTGGCCGACCTAATTGATCATTTACTACTTTTAGTTCTTTATGTGTCTCCGCAAGTTTGAGCATGCTGTATACAAAATTATTACCATATTTCCCAAATACCCATGATGTCCTAATAACATATGTTTTCTTATTTTTTTCTAAGGCTATTTTTTCTCCAGCTAATTTAGCAATTCCGTATTGGTTTAATGGATTAGTCGCATCTTCGGGTAAGTATGGATATTTTTTGGTTCCATCAAAGACATAATCTGTACTGATATACACTAATTTGGCTCCAACTAACTCTGTCGCTTCACTAATATTTTCAGTTCCATCAACATTTACTTCCCAGTTAACTAATTTTAGTTCATCTTCAGCAGCTTCCACATTTGTAAAAGCTGCACAATGAATAACCCATTCTGGTTTCAAATCTAACATTGCTTGTTTAACTGCTATTTTGTTAGTAATATCTACAGAATCCTTGTCCCATTCGGTTACTGTCAAATTATGTCCTTTTAATAATTGTACTAATTCTGTCCCCAGTTGACCATTTGCTCCAGTTACTAAAATACTCATTCTTACTCACCCAACTTTGCGCGTGATTTTAATGGTCTCCACCAAGCTTCATTATTTACATACCACTCGATTGTCTCTTTGATTCCTGTATCGAAAGTATATTTTGGTTTCCATTTAAGCTCTGTTTCGATTTTCTTAGGATCAATAGCATAACGCAAATCGTGTCCTAGTCTATCTTCCACATACTTAATTTTGTCTTTAGAAAGCTTCAAATCATCTACAATAATATGGACGATTTCATTATTTGTACGTTCATTATGTCCACCCACATTATATACTTCGCCTGATTTACCTTTATGAATAACCAAGTCAATCGCAGCACAATGGTCGGAAACATGTAACCAATCACGAATGTTTTTACCATCACCATAAATAGGAAGCTGTTCTCCGTCAAGGCCATTTGTAATCATTAGTGGAATTAGTTTTTCCGGGAAATGATTTGGACCATAATTATTAGAACAGCGAGTAATATTCACATTTAAGCCATACGTTTCAAAATAGGAACGAACAAGTAAATCTGCCGAAGCTTTACTCGCGGAATAAGGACTGTTTGGAGCAATAGGAGTTTCTTCTGTAAAATAGCCAGTTTCTCCAAGCGAACCATACACTTCATCTGTAGATACTTGTAAATATTTAGTCACATTTAATTCTTTTGCAACATTTAAAAGATTAAGTGTTCCTTGTACATTCGTTTCGATAAAAATACCAGGATTAAGAATACTACGGTCAACATGTGACTCTGCTGCAAAGTTTACAATTGTATCGATTTTATGTTCAAATACTAAGTTTTTCACTAAATCATAATCACAAATATTTCCTTCTACAAAAATATGATTTGCATTATCTTTTATATCTTCTAAATTGCTTATTGTTCCAGCATAAGTTAATAAATCTAAGTTTACTACTTTATAATCATCATATTTATTTAAAATATGATGTACAAAATTACTTCCAATAAAACCTGCTCCACCAGTTACTAATAAATTCATTTATTCATTCTCCCATACAAAATTATTTTCAGCATCTTTTAACCTAGGATGTTTTGTATCCTTCTCAGATAAAATTAATTTATCGGTTGGCCAAGTAATGTTTAGGTCTGGATCATCATAAGCAATCCCTGCATCATTTTCAGGGGAATAAAGTTGGTCTACTTTATAAAGAACATTCACATTCTCCGTAATCGTACAAAAGCCGTGCGCAAAACCTTGAGGTATCAATAATTGATGCTTATTTGCTTCACTTAAGATATACCCCTCCCATTCTCCATATGTAGGTGATCCTTTACGCATATCCACAACTACATCATATATAGCTCCAGTAGCAACACGAATTAGTTTAGTTTGAGCTTTTGGGTTAGTTTGATAGTGCATTCCGCGAAGTACACCAGCCTCTACCGAAAGTGAGTGATTATCTTGGATGAACTTCATATCAATCCCAGCTTCGTGAAAAGTTTTCTCATTATAACTTTCCATAAAGAAACCTCGATGATCTCCAAATACTTTTGGTTTTACTAATTTAACCCCAGTCAATTTACTTTCAACAATTTCCATTATTACGCCTCGCTCTTCTATTGTTATTTATTAATTAATTTCATTAAATATTGCCCGTAAGCATTCTTTTTTAGCGGTTCTGCAAGTTTTTCAACAGCAGCTTCATCAATATAACCCATACGGTAGGCAATTTCTTCTAAACAAGCTATTTTCAAATTTTGTCTTCGTTCTATTGTTTCAATAAAGGTAGATGCTTCAAGGAGTGATTCATGTGTCCCAGTGTCGAGCCAGGCAAATCCTCTGCCCATAAGTTCAACATCAAGTTCTCCAAGTTCTAAATATTTTTTATTTACATCTGTGATTTCTAGCTCTCCTCGTTCAGATGGTTTAATATTTTTAGCAATTTCTACAACTCGGTTATCGTAAAAATATAATCCGGTAACTGCATAATTACTTTTTGGCTCCAATGGTTTTTCCTCAATGGAAATAGCCTTCATAGTATCATCAAATTCGACCACACCGAAACGTTCTGGATCATTTACATGGTAACCAAAAACAGTTGCTCCAGCTTGTTTAGCAGAAGCTCTTTGAAGCATTTTTGATAAACCTTGTCCGTAGTAAATATTATCCCCTAAAATTAACGAAACAGAATCATCACCAATAAAATCTTCAGCAATAATAAATGCCTGCGCTAGCCCTTCTGGTTTTTCTTGAACTGCATATGAAATATTAATACCTAATAAATCACTATCTGCTAATAATTGTTCGAAACGTGGAGTATCCTCTGGTGTAGAAATAATTAAAATATCCTTGATTCCAGCTAACATTAATATCGATAATGGATAATAAATCATCGGCTTATCATAAATCGGTAACATTTGTTTTGAAATTGCTTTTGTTAGTGGATAAAGTCTCGTACCACTTCCACCTGCTAAAATTATTCCTTTCATTCTTTCCTCTCCATTCTTATAGCTTGATTTTTATTTGTTGCTTATCTTTTTTACCTTGAATATTTGTAATTACTAGATATTCACCAGCTAATTTTTTTGCATCTAAATGAACTTCTACTTGTGCTTTGTTTTTTGCTCCTATTAATTGTGCTTTCACAGTTATTGGGTCTGCTTCCTTATTATCCAACGAAAGTAGTTCAGCTTTGCCTTCGATGATACTATCTCCGAAAACATGAATTTCTTTTAATGGTATAGATACTTTATTTTCTGTTTTATCAATAATAATTTGGTCATGATTTACGCCTGAGTCTTCTACGATCGATCGCACACTTCCCCCTGAATCCACACTGATTAAACCAGAAGCATTTTTATAAACAATCAGTGTTGTCCCATTTATTAGCGCAGTTTTAACAAAAATTTTACCAATTGTTAAAGCTCTATGGCTAGTAATCCCAAGCCCACTAAATCGGGTTGCAATATCCCATGGCTGCTTTTTGTCAGCTTCATCTAAAACAAAATCATTAATTTGAACAAAGAATTCCATTTCGCCTTCCACTTTATATAAATCATCTTTTTTATTAACTACTTCAACTTTACTTGTGGAACCATTGATTTTCCAAGTAGCTCTGGAGTTTCGCCCTTTGATACTTGGTTCATAAATGAATTCTGACAAGTCTTCGCTGTAGTCAAAGTACGCTTGTGGGAGTTTAGCTTTTATTTCGTCTGGTAAAATACGTTCCATGCGATTAGCTGTTTTTCTTATAAAGAACTCTTCTTTATCCTCATAAGTCATTTTTGTATTTGTTTTGAAAAATAATTTGTCTTCATCAAAATGAATATCTTCCGCATAACTAAGCGCTGTAATTCCAGCATCAATCTGCGCAAGTTTTTTTAATGATTCTAAATCACCCGAGCGTAAAAAATAATCTTTCACTTGATTGTTTTTATCTAAATTATCGGTAATATAGTTTGGTATTAATTCTTCTGCTAATTTTCTTGCATAATTGAACTCAATTTCAATTCGTTCATTGTTATTTTTTAACAACCATTGACCTAAGATACCCAGAACTCTTGACTGATACCAATGAGTTAGCATGAAATCCAAGTCTCTTTGGTTTTTGATATTTTCCTTAAAGAAATAAAATAGTTTATTAATCTGATTCCATTTTTCATGAGGGTCTCGTCCAAAACTGCTTGAATTATTTGCGCCAGTTGCAATCCAATAATAAGTTGGGTAATCTGCTAAAATACCTACCTTAGCACCATGTATAAAAGCTTTTGTATTGAAGTATACATCTTCCCATAATACTCTGGCACCATCATCGAAAGTTATATCATATTCCAATAAAAACTCTCTTTTATAAAACTTATGTGGTGTCATTGGCAATAGACATTCAATACCCATTTCTTCCGCATGCGGATAGTTTTCTGAAAACTGCTTCCATCCCCATGACCAGCCCTTTGTCCTTACCTCTTTTCCACTAACAACGTCTAAATTATTTTCTTTTCCAAAATTATACACACGTTCGAATGCTTCAGGGAACACAGTATCATCGTGATCCAAGTATAGAATGTATTCTCCTTTAGCCATTTTAGTAGCTATATTTCTTGGTCTACTACCCCAACCAGAATTCTCAATTTGTTTCACTGTCATATTAGAACGTTCTTTTGCAAATCCTTGCAAATGCTCATATGTATCTGTTGTTGACCCATCATCCACAAAAATAAGTTCATACTCTTCCTTTTTCATTGTTTGATTATCAATGGATGCCATTAAATTTTTAAGCCCTTCTATTTCAGTATTATATGTAGGTACAACGACACTAACTTTTATATGATTCTTATTCCCTTTAAATGAATTTAATACTTTATCTTTTAAATTTCCCATTATATCCTCCTAAAGTAGATTAACAGTTAAATTATATCATACTATAAAACTTATTTACACTTTTGTACAACCTGAAAACAAACAAAAAACGTTAGCTCCATTTTGAGAATCTAACGTTTTGTGATGTATTATCTAATTTTGTTTTTACGATTTTTCATGGTATATAAAATTGTAATACCCGCAAAAAGGATAATCCCTAAGCAACTCGCAATCATACCCGCCTTAAGCATAGGAGTTTCATAATTCATTTCAATAGTATGTTCTCCTGCTTTCAAAGGAAATCCAATAAAACCTGTATTAACTTTTTTTGTTTCGATTTCTTTCCCATCCACTTTAACTTTCCAACCACTTGTATATGGAATAGTCGTTACTAACACACCATTTTTGGTAGCAGTAGCTTTAGCAGAAAGTTTATTTGTATCAAAAGTTAAGTCAGTTACCGCTTGTTCTTTCAGCTCTTGCATTCTTTTAGTATATGAATCTCCAAAGGGTACAGCATAAATTTTAATATTATCGTAGTCATATGTTCCAAGACCGCTAAGATTGATACTTACTTGTTTGCGGACACTTTCAGAATAGCCTCCATTTAGCAACATATTATCTCGAATGAAATATCCCGAAAGCTCCCTTTTATCTACTTGACTTGCTGAAACAACTCGATTAGCGGTTTTGGCAGTTAGTGTAAAATCTTCTTTGATAGTTTTAGTTAAATTCTCACGATAATAACTATAACGCATATCTTTTGTTTTATATTTATCTTCTGCAAAAGCAATATCTTTTCGTTGTTGGAAATTGTATGGCGTGAACTTCAACCCATCAATATAAAAATAAATTTCTGCATTTTTTGTAAGCTCTGGATTTTTTAACTTAAACGTAATTTCGTTTGCTGCATTTGAGACCTCTATTTTATTTTTAGTAATTTTAACTGGGGTCGTCTCATTTACTTTTCCAACACTGGTATCAAATTTCAATTCATTTATAGTAGATTTATAATTACGTTTAGAAGTACCATCATTATCAATGATTGCATTATAAGAAAGTGCTTCTTCTTTTTCTAAGGGTGTTAATTTTTCATATGATTCTCTATCCTGTGAATAATAATTTATATACATTAAAGGTACACTATTTTTAGATTCATATACATCTGTATGACTAATCCCTGGTTTATCTATTCGTTGTAATTCTGATGAATCAATTTTTTTATATCCAAAAGGGATTCGCTCAGCTTGATCATCTCGCGCAAATAAGTAAGTAGTTCCTAACATATTCGTAAAAATAGTTCGATTATCCATTTGACCAAGCGGCAAGGTCATTCGAAACTGACTATTATCCAGTTCAGTAGCCAAGTCTGCAACTGCACCATTTGTAATAGAATAGAAGGAATTGACGGTATTTACATCTAACAGAATATTCGCATCTGAGTTATCATAAAATCCATTATAACCACTTGACAGACTAGTCCGATAAAATGAGCTTCTATCAATTTTTTTATCTGCACCACCATATAGCTCTGAAATTTTTCTTTCGACTATTCCTGAATTCAATTGTCCTCTTACTTTATTTGAACCATATTTACTAAATGCATAATTCCCAATATAAGCTAAATTAACACATACTAACATGATAATTAAAAAGTAAAACAACCCATTATAAGCTTTCTTTTTGATATAATTCAAATTAATATATTGCAATAAAAATACAATAAAAGTCAATATCATAAGTACTAATGGCACAATTAAAGCTGGTTGAAAAATGTTGAAATTTGGTCCCCACCAAGAAACACAAAGGAACACCACGATTGTAATGAGGAAATTACGTATATCTTTTTTCGTTAAAGTTTTATAATCTGTTAATAAGAATGACACACCTATACTGATTGGAAGTGCAAGTGCATACATCCAGCGATTGGAAGGACTACTTAAACCATTAAATATAGCTCCAAAAAACGGAAATAGCATCATTACAAAGCCAATTAGTAAGCTAAAAAACAGAGTTGGATATTTTTTTCGATATCGTAAAACAAATGGTAAAACAAATACTGCAATAGCCGCAAAACCCAGATTTGCCCAATACCCAGCACTCTCGGTAGTAAGGTACATTTTACCAAGTGATAAATAATAGTTTAAATCGTACAACCACAGCCCATTCGCAAATTCTCCGTTTGCCCGAGAAGAACCTAAGAAGGCAATTAAATTTGGCAAAAATAAAACACATGCCATTAAAAATCCAGTAACCGCATAAAGTATTAATTTTCCAATCGTGCTAAGTAACGGTATTCCTTTGTTTTTATAAAAAGTAAAATATCTAATTATAGTATACACACCGACCATCAGCGCTAACATATACGCAAAATAGAAATTACTCACTAATGTCCAGCAGATAACAAGCATCAATGGTACTGGTGATTTCTTTTGAAATACTCTCTCCACACAAAGGCATAGCAGTGGGAGTAAAATCATCGGTGTAATAAAAAATGGGTGCCTAGTAGCTGACATAAATAGATAGCCAGAAAAAACATAGACTAATGATCCTACAACAGCTGAGATATGATTGATTTTGAAACTTTTAGCAAAAGCCAAAAAAGCAAGACCAACGCAAAACAGGCGCAATAGAATTAAAAATGTATAGGCAAATTCCATTTTATCAGCGGGAAACAAAACAACCAAATAGGCGAAAATATCACCTAAGACATAGTAGCCAAAACTTCCTATAACATCTCCACCCATTCCAATTTGCCAAGACCAAAGCTCGGGTATTTGCATGGGGTGTTTAAAAACCTCAACTAACATGTTTCTAAATTCTTTTAAGATTGGGTAATGCTGATTAAATCCATCATGAGACCAAATAAAAGAATAGCCACGTAACCAAAAAAGCAAGTAAATGCTAATTGTAACAAGAATAAAAAGAATACTGTACGTAAAAAAAGTTTTATACGAAATCTCACTATCCCATTGAATCTTTTTCCATTTCTTTCTAACTTCTGTCATTAATTCTCTACCTCCAAAACTCATTCATTCTTAATCATATTAAAAAAAATTTAAAAAAGCAATATTTTATCAGCTAATAGTTCTTTTGAATCAACCTAATTCAATTCTTGCCTATACATTTACGGCCTTTACTTGTTTTGATAAATCAAATTGCTTATAATAAATATAATGTGAGTTCAAGGAGGAAAATAATGAAAGTAAAAAAAGCAGTCATCCCAGCAGCAGGTCTAGGTACAAGATTTCTTCCTGCAACAAAAGCAATGCCAAAAGAAATACTTCCTATTGTAGATAAACCAACCATCCAGTTCATCGTTGAAGAGGCTGTTGCATCAGGGATTGAGGATATTTTAATAGTTACTGGGAAAGGAAAAAGAGCCATAGAAGATCATTTTGACTCAGTTCCTGAATTAGAAAATAATTTGCGCGAGAAAAACAAATTAGGTTTGTTACATTTAGTTGAAGAAACAACTAACATAAATTTACATTTCATCCGCCAATCGAAACCTAAAGGACTTGGAGATGCCATTTTACAAGCAAAAGGATTCATTGGAAATGAACCCTTTATTGTCATGCTTGGTGATGATATTGTTCAATCTAAAACACCCTGTGCCAAACAATTAATAGACCAGTATGAAAAGACGCATAGTTCTGTTATTGGAGTACAGCACGTCCCGCAACAAGAAACCTATCGATATGGTATCATTAATCCTGATATACAAGTGGATGATCGACTTTATAATGTAAAAGGGTTTGTTGAAAAACCAAATGTAGAGGATGCTCCATCTAACTTAGCAATTCTCGGTAGATACTTATTAACCCCCGAAATTTTTACATACCTAGAAACACAAGAAGCAGGTTCTGGAGGTGAGATTCAATTAACGGATGCAATTAACCGTTTAAATGCCATCCAACGTGTCTTTGCTTACGATTTTGAGGGCGAACGTTTTGATGTTGGTGATAAATTTGGATTTATCGAAACTACACTAAAATTTGCGTTAAAACATCCAGAAATACAAGATGAGGTCCGCAATTTAATTATCCGTCTTGGAAATGAACTTAAATAGTAAAGAGGAAGCTAACCTTCTAGTGCCCCTTTAAGTTAGGCTGAAAAGTCTAACTTAAAGGGGCACTACATAGCTTCCTCTTTATTATTACTTATAAAATATTTCTTCCACAATCCGCTTCGCAGAATTTGTATCATGATATTTAAAATGTTTATCAAGGAATGGCTTCACTTTTGCTTGTTCAAAATCACTGTTTTCAAGTGCCTTAATCAATTCATCGAAGTCATATACAATTTTCCCCGGAACAAAGTCTTCATATTCTTCATAGAAATCACGCGTTGAAACATAGTCCTCTAAATCAAATGCATAAAATAGCATTTTCCGTTGTAAAGTAGAGAATTCAAAAATAACTGATGAGTAATCTGTAATCAGAATGTCCGTGATAAATAAAATATCATTTACTTCACGATAAGAGCTCGCATCGATAAATACATCTGAATAATGTTCAGGGATGATGAATTCATTTTTTATGAAAGGATGCATCTTGAAAATCACAACAGAGTTATTTTTTCGACAATACTCAGCGAATTTGGCTAAATTAATTTTAAAATATGGATAATGTGCTTGATTTGCGCCATTCCCTCTGAAAGTTGGGGCAAATAAAATCACTTGTTTTCCTTGAGTTTCAGGAAATAGCTGTTCCATAGTAGTTACAATATTTTTTTTGTACTCTGGATCAAAGAAAATATCTGTTCTTGGTACACCAGTTGGTAAGATGGATGATTCTTTTATCCCAAATGCTTCTGCATAAAACGGAATATCTGTATCAGAGGCCACAATGGCTTTAGTATAATTACGATGCGCGCGATCATCAAAAAATGGGCCACCTTGTTTCCCTGAACGACTAAATCCAACAGTTTTAAAAGCTCCACAAGCATGCCACAACTGAATCACTTGTGTTTTTTCACTAAAATCAACCGTATAAATCATTGGATGATAATCATCAATGAAAATAATATCTGAACTTCCTAGTAAATATGGAAACCTAAATTTCTCAATAAAAGCTCTTCTTAAACGAATATTAGGTTTAAAAGTCATTTTTATTTTATAATCCTTATCAATACCCATTTCTTTCATTTTATTTAGAACAAATTCAAAATTTCCGCCAATTTCTGCACGAGAATCCGAAGAAAATAAAATTCTTTTACCATTTTTTGGAACTAAGGCTTGTGATGTGTAAAAAATCGATTTAAAAAGACCTGTTCTAAAATTAAAACTAAAGGTATGAAAAGCTTCTTTTGTTTTATTTTTAAAAACTTGCAATTTGGTGGGTTTTGGCGCTGGAATTGTAAATACAATGGAGAAAACAAATTCATTAACATCCGCAGAAATCATTGGTGTTATTTTATACATATATTTGGAGTTTCCTCCACCACGTTTGAATTCTTTCCTTAATCCTGCAAGTAATATATTATTTTTATCATTTTCTGTTTTAGCCTCCATTAACTCATCCAAAAGTTCTTCATCTTCAGGCTGTTTAAAAAGTTCTTTAGCTGGCTTAGCAACAATCTCATCTGCAGTTTGGCTATTATATAAAGATAATAAATAATCTCCACTAGGTAAATAGCTTCCATCATTTAAAATAGCAATGTTAAATCGCAATTCAAATGTATCCCCTTCCACTTTGACTGCTGTGGGTGAGAAGTGGAATTCATCTGTTAATGTTCTAAATGAAAAATCATAGTTTTCCAATGAAAAATTTTCTATTCTGCCTTTTACATATAGTTGAATTCTTTCCCAGTATAATTCTGTAATAATCATTTTACCGTCGCTCATAAATACAATCCTTTCTCACTTTAAAATCTTACATATGGCCCTTATAATCTTTACTCTAGGCTCTTAAAAAACTTGTATCTGACAAATGCATTTCTTTGCCTACGAAAATTAGTATACCTTTTTTATCGGTCTAAGTCCATTACCGCTTCTAAATCAGGCACAAAAAAGCACTTCCATAATAAGACATTTATGGAAGTGCTTCAAATCAATATTTAAATGCTTTTTTATCCATCCACGCTACTGTTTTTCCATATCTGAATTGCACCCAAGTAGCATGATCAGTAACGGCTTCTTTCAAAACTTGTACTCTCTTATTATTATATGGTTTCCCTAAAGAGATACGTTTCACTGTTGGTGATGTACGATAAACACCATTGAATACTCCATGGTTAGTTGCATTACCAACAGTCACCGTTCTGTTCATCGTTTTCTGTGATGTTATCGTATCAAAAAAAGCACGCTTGTCCATCCAGCCTATTGTCTTGCCGTTCACTTGGAACTGGTACCATGTTCCTCGTGATGTCTGCGCTTGTTTAATTATTTTTACTTTTTTATTATTATATTTCGCGCCTGTACTTAATTTAGTAGCGCCACTGTCGGATGTGTTATATACACCTGCATAAACGCCATGTCGGTCTGCATTAAGAATAGTTCGGTTCCAATTGACATTAGATTGTGTTTTAATGGCATCAAATTCATGGAATGCCCGTTTATCCATCCAACCTA
>NZ_JAASUA010000017.1:0-29151 GCF_014322845.1 Listeria immobilis
ATTGTGAGTTAGTAGTGGTCCCTTTTTCAACCATCGCACCTATAAAAAGTGGCCCCTTTTTAAATTAGCATAAACAACAACAATTAGATAAAAATCTTCAAGAGTTTTATCAATTAGATATTAACAAGAATACAGATGATAGGGATATTCAGTATTTTAAAGAGTGGGTGTTGAAATTATTTGGTGAAAAAGCATCTGTAAAGGAGTATACAAATTTTATTACAAATGTAAACGGTGTGAACTATAACGGGTTGTATTTGTATGGAATCAAACCAACGGATTATAGGCTAGATATCATGTATAACAATGATGCATGGCATGAAATCGAAATACAAAAAAAGTACTTGTTTTTTGGGCATGACGATTTATCATGGTATGTTTGGAATAGAGAAAGTGAGGAAGTTCAGTTAATTGATAAACCAGGTGGAGAAATTATAGAGGTATATAAAAATCTGGATGATTTAATGGAAGAGGCTTTATGTACTGCTTTATCATAAGCGTTAAGAATTTATTTTCTATTCCAAAAGTTATTATCTAACCACCATTAAAGTAAAGGAGAAAAAAATGATTATAAATTTAATAAGAGATATAGAAAAGCAAGGGGAAGAATTTGATGAGAGGCTACCAAACAAAATTTCGAATGAAAAAATAAAAAAATTTGAAAGCTGGATAATTACAAAATTTGGAGAGTCTACTGTCGCTGACCAATATATAAATTCATTTTTAGTATATACGAATGGTTTAAATTTCAATGGATTATTTTTATATGGGTTTGATACTGAAGAAGATATTGACTTAGTAGAGAATAATGGAATTTGGCATGAAAATGAATGGAATAAAAAGTATCTTTTTTTGGGAGAAGATAGCATTAGTTGGTATGTATGGGACTCAGAAATGAACATTTTTCAAATATTAGATAAACCTGGAGGAGAAGTAGAAGAAGAGTTTAATAATATAAGTGAATTAATAGAAAAGGCTATGCAGATAAGTTTATTATAATGTATTACAAGTACGAGCAAGATATGTATTTAAGTCGATGGTGTATGCAAGCAGTCTTTTGACTGGAGCAACTGGCTTAAAGTTCTGGAATGGTTGGAGAGCGCAGAGGTTAATATAAATACACCTATAAACATACGTATGCTTATAGGTGTATTTATAAATCAATTTACTTTTATTTATATAGTAACTATCAAATTACAAGTAACTCCCCATAATAAATCTTATGTAAACTAGAAAGTATTTTTATACTAATTTACTTTGTACCTGTCTCTATCCTCTTGATAATAACCAATCAACAATATATTCGATAGGAATTCCATCTATTTGAGTTGTTTCATAATATCTACCTGTAACGACTATCTTTTTGTAATTATCTTTAATATTTAAAAGATTATCAGTCTCATGCATATTAGCCGGTAATTCATATGATACTTGGATATACAATGTTTCATCTAGCTTTCTTGCAACAAAGTCTATTTCTTTATTGTCAAGCTTACCGACGTCAACTGTGTACCCTCTACGCAGTAATTCTATATAAACAATATTTTCTAAGCGATTACTATAATTACCATCTTTTCTTCCGACGGCATTCCTTCTCAGACCTGTATCTACTATGAAGTATTTACCATTTGTTCTAAGATATTCTCGTCCACGAATATCATATTGTTTTGCTCTATAAAATAGATAACCATTTTCTAGTAAATCTAGATAACGATTTACTGTGTGGACAGTAGTAACCACTCCTTCACTTTTTAAGGTATTTACAATTTTAGAAGCATTTACTAATTGTCCAACATTATCTGCTAAAAAACGAATAATTGATTTTAAAGTAGTGGGATCTTTTACGCCTGCTCTTAATGCAACATCATTTAAAACAATGGTGTCAAAAATTCCGGATAAAATAGTATCTTTAATGGATTCCTCTGCAATAACAACACTTGGAAAACCACCATATTTTTCAAACTCATCATAAGCATTATCTACTTTTCGAGAACTAGATTCAATGCCTTTTACATCTAGAAACTCGGAAAAAGAGAGTGGATAAATAGGGATTTCGATATACCTACCGCTTAAAAGTGTTGCTAGTTCACCTGAAAGCATATTGGCATTTGATCCTGTGATGCTTATATCACTATTGAAGCTTACACGAATACCATTAATAATACGCTGCCAGCCTTCCACAACTTGAATTTCATCAAATAACAAATAAATTTTGTTAGAATCTTCTGGAAGTAGTGCATTTAATTTTTGTCGAAAATTTTCTTCAGTGGTTATAGTCTGATAGTCAAAACTTTCAAAGTTCATGTAGATAATATGATCTTCTTTTACTCCTTCTTGCAGTAAGTATTCTTTATAAAGCATTAATAAGACTGACTTCCCCGAGCGACGAACACCTGTGATAACTTTTATGAAATCTGAATCTTTAAATTGAATAAGCTGTTTAAGATAATTAGGTCTTTGAAACATTTGAGCATCTCCGTTCTTGTAAACTTCTATTTAGTAAGTATTTTATCATTATTTGAAGTTAACTTCAAATAATGGGGTGTGTAATGAACTTGAGAAGTTTATTAGTTATTCTTAAACTTAGTTTTTATGTAATACACTACATAGCGATATGTCTACAAGATAGTGACTTCTAAGGGGGATTTCATACTCAGTGAAAGGAAGGATTTTATGAATGAGCTAGTTTTTGTTAGAGAGAATTACAATGTAATTCATATTTCCTTTATGAAAAAAGGCCATATCCAGGGTGGAATTTATAACTGGTACCTGCCCTATTGAGATTTAGATAGGATACACATCGGTACAATTACAACTATCAAGATTGGTAATAAAAGGAACAAAGTATTTGTAGTTGATCTCTCTTATAATTTAAAAGCATAAACAAGGGGAAGATAGTATTTCATTTTTTGTATGGAATATGATAAAAAATATGCAGTTTTAGATATAAAACCAGTGGAGATGTATTTGAAGAATATGATAATTTAAAAAATCTTTTAATGGAGGCATTAGAAACAGCACTACCTGGCTAATAGAGGTGTTAATATGATAGAGAAATTAATAAATGATATTGCGGAAATAGAAGCAAAGTATGATGAAATACTTCCTGCGCCTGTAACCATAGAAGAGCAAGAAATTTTAAAAAATTGGTCTACTGACTTATTTGGGAAAGATATACCTATCGAAAGTTATAGTCAATTTTTGAATAAAGTCAATTCATTACAGCATAATGGGCTATTTTTATATGGAGTGAATACGCAAAATGATAATTTAGATATTATTGAGAAGAATAAAATCTGGCATGATGTGATACAATATCAAAAATACTTGTTTTTGGTGATGATGATACTTCTTGGTATATATGGGACTCTGAAGTAAATGAATTCCAACTGTTAGATAAACCAAGTGGAGAAATAATGGAAATATTTGAGTCTTGTAATGCAATGCTCATAGAAGCATTACAAACTGCCATGAATTAAAAGATGGAATGATAGCCATTTTCAACTTAGTATTAATAATTGATACTAAGTATTTGTAATAGTAATATATTATGTTACTGTTACATCACCAATTTATAAGTAACTTTATAGATTAAAATGGAACTGAATACTTTCCTCTACTCGAATAAAAATTCATAGAATATGAAACCAAAACAGTAGCTAAGTTTATATTTTAAAAGCGGAGTTTTTATAATTTTGATGTAGTATCATTAATTAAATGAGCCAAATTTCCATAGCACGAAGTATATACATTGTATATACTTCGTGCTATAATATTTATATAAGAAAAGGAGGAGATTTTCATGACCACTGTTAGTATTAAAAAATGGGGGAATAGTAAAGCTGTTCGACTCCCTAATAATATTTTAAATGCTTTAGATATTCATGAGGATGACAACCTTAAAATTGAAGTTGTGGAGAATCAAATGATTCTTACCAAAACCACTGCTGACTTGACTATTGAAGACTTGTTTGCAAACTACGATGGGGAGCCTTTCTATACGAAGCTTCAGGAATTCGAACCAACTGGTGATGAGAAATGGTAAGGCAGGGTGACATCATTAAGATTAATTTGAATCCTAAAAAAGGACATGAGCAACAAGGCTATCGCCCTTATATCTGTCTTAGTCACCACTTAGTAAGTGATTATGCAAATATTGCAATCTTTGCTCCTATTAGCAATACGTTGAGATCTTACCCATTATATGTACCTTTAAAAGGCACAGAGACAACTGGGAAAGTTTTGCTCGATCAATTGATTACCATTGATTATAATGCTCGTCAATATAATTATATTGAAACTGTATCGGACCCTTTCCTCACAAAATTATTAGAAACAGTAAAAGTTATTTTTCAAAAGAATGAAAACCAACCAACTGAAAATTTGCACTGACATGGAAAAGTGGGAATTGAATAACAACACTTTTGATTAGACTGCTTGTTTCCTGAAATTAACGGGAGACTGGTAGCATAATTTTTGTAGAATTCTTTTTTCATCATCATATTTAGTATAATTTTTTACGATTTGGATATAATGGATTTAGTGTATTTATACGCTTTATGAAGGTAGAATGTTTCATATTTTAGCGAGAAATGGAAACATTCAATGGGAGCGTTATCTGCGGATGTCCCTTTTCGGGGGATACTACGGATAACGTTTTTCTTTTGTCAACATTGATAATACTCATAGGAAGTGTACACGGAGTCTTGGTCATTGTGGAGTAAACTCCATTTCTATACCAGCGCCACCAAATTTTCATTTGTGTTGGATGTTTGATATTTAAAGCGTCCATAATTTCTTTGGTTGCTTTACCAGCTAACTTCATTTTAATTGCTTCTTTTTTTATTTCTACTGGACACATAACTCTTGTACTCACAAAAAACACCTCCATTAATTTCATTTTACATGAATTCAACGAAAGTGTTTTTCTTTTATTCTCATTTTTTAGTGACAGTGCCCTTTTTATTGTGAGGTGTTTATTATATAATAATGTTTTTTTAGCATTGTATATTACTTTCAGTTTCTCATTAACTTAGGAAAATAAGCAGTCTAATCAAAAGTGTTGTTATTCATTTCTAAATTGACTCCCCATTTATTAACAACAACTATATTTACCGCAGACACTATACTTTTCCTCATTTAACACTATTATAACCATAACCTTCTAACAAGTTTTTTACAGTTGCTAATGAGTATGTATCATCATATTCCATACTCATTTCATTCATTTCAGATAAATTAACTTTCCCTGAATCATCTAAAATTAAATTACTAAATCCCGTCACTGCAGTAAATTTTTTAATCTCGTTATTAAATTCGGTATCTTCACTAATTGAATAAAGTCCTAAAAGAGAACCATTTTCATCTTCATTTTGCCAGCTAGAATATGAATACTCATAACTATTATTATCATCTGTCACATTTTTATAAAACTGGCGATAATATAGTCCCTCTAATTTAATAATATAAGTAGTTTTGAAAATATCATTTGCTGAAGAACTTTTATAATTTCTGTTAACTTCTTCGGTTATCATACGTTTTACATCATCTAAATTTTTTATGTCCAAAGCTTTCTCTGCTACAACATCTAAACCTGATACTTGGTAATCCAACTCCCCACTTCCTGACAATAAATATCCATTTTCAGATAAAAAATCAGAGACACCCTTATCAAATTTAACTAATGCTGTATCCCCATTTTTCAATTTACCATTATTCTTAATAACGAAATCCTCACTTGTAAGTCCAATTGAATCATCAAAAGTTGTTTCAATTTTCGCTGTTCCTTTTCCACTTGCGCCTTCAAAGTTCAATACTACATCTTTTTTTAAATCTTTGTTACCTAATTTTTTCCCTTTTTCTAAACCTGAAACCGTAAAAGTTTTGGTAACATTATTTTTTAATTTCTCTCCTTTTTCTGAGTCTACACTAACAGAAACTTCAACTTTATCTCCATTTGACAAGTTTTTCGTTTTACTTAATGTCACTTTATAAGATTCTAATAAGTTTTGAATTTTTTTCTGCATCTTGTCATCTGGCATTTCATTATCTAGATTAATACCATAGATGTCTTCTATCATTTCCGTATCATTCACTGAATAATCTGCACTTCCTTTTGTATCTATACCTGAATACGATAGTTGAATATAATCAGTCAAATCTGATTTTCCACATCCAGTTAATAACAAGACACATAATAATATACCCATCCCTAAAAAAACTTTTTTCATTCTTTCCCCTCCTATTATTTATCTTTCAGTAAAATTATATCAAACGGGCATTTTTTATTTGTGACAAAAAAACAAACAAATCCAATATTTTATTAATTTTTGTGTATATTTTAACCGATGTAAGGATTTTATATTATGGCTATGACTTTTTATATCACTTATTTTGCTGATTACTTTATTAGTACCTGTCCTATTGGATGATTGTCAATAAAGTAGACACAAAAGGAGTAGATATTTAAAGATTTTCAAAGTATTTTTCCTCCTTTTCGTTGGGAGTAAGCATGTTTAATGTTCCATGAAGTCGTGGGGTATTGTAAAGGCCTTCGATATATTCAAAACAAGAAAGATGTACTTCTTGTTTTGAAGAAAAGTTACGATGGTTCAGTTCCTCCTTGTATTTTCTGAATTCTAAAGAGATACATGGGGAACCTTGATCAGTATGAAAAAAGGCCGGGGGCAGTTGGTTTATGGTTATAATTTTTATACAAAAAGATCACTTCATTAGTTTGGTGCTTTGCCACCTTTATTCTAACAAAGGTGGTCTTTGTTGTGTATTAAAAAATGGATTTGATTATTTCTCTTAAAAAGAAATTCTCAAATCCATTATTCTGCTTACTAGGATTTATGTCCCATACTCTCTTATGCCTTTGTATTATGTATACATATCTACATGTATACTCATCTACTTCTTTTTTTCTCGTAAATCGATACCATAGTTCTTAGTTCTCTTTTTTCATCTGTAGTCAAAACTGATTCGTGTTCATCAAGGAGGACATCAAGTAATTCATCCACTGAGTCTAATCCTTTGAGGGCTACTAGAGCATTTATTCTATCCTTATTTCTATAGCTTACCCGTGCAGTTGTAGTTTTCTCAATAGCTTTTTTAACATTTCTTTCTGTATTTTTTTCTTCATTAGCTGTGAAAATACTATTTCTTGCAAATGAAGAATTTGGTTCAATTTGTTTAGAACGTTCGATAGTCTTGGGTCTGTTTAAAAGTTGCTTTCTAGAATCACTCATTTTCAATTCCACCTTTCGCTCGAAGTCGTTCTAGTAATTCGTCAGTAACATTTTTGTATAGATTTAGCACACGTTTATCGTGCATATCTGCGGAAGTATCAATTTCAGAATCAACAATACCAATTAAATCGTATCTTTTAAGGCGCTCCATATTTTTTACTACGGTTTTGAATAAGTTTTGTTCTCCAAAACTTTCTTTTGCATTTTCAAGTGTAGAAATATCAACGGCAGCGTTATTTTTAAGTAAAACTGGTAAGACACCTAGAATGTCAAAGTCAGCATGGTAATTATCAATTAATTCTTGTAAATATTTTACGTATGCTTCAGCGCCTACAAGGCTTCTTTCGTGTGTTTGTAACACTATAATTGTATAATCGCTACTATATAAAGCAGAATCCGTATATGATGATAAAGTAGGCGGAACATCAATCAAAATAAAATCAAATTGATTTTTTAAGGGGTCAATTAATTTAGAAAAGTATGCTACTCTATCAAATTGATTATTAGGGAATTTTTTTTCTAGAAATAATGGATAAGATGTAAAATCAGCGAAACTAGGTAATAAATATAAATTTTCTTTTATTTTTAATACAATGTCTTCTAGGTTTTCATCGGCTATAGCTGACATTAATGTTTTATCGAATGTTACAACTTGATCCTCTATTCTCTGTTTGGTTAGTAAATATAAAGCAGTTGCGTTTGCCTGGGGATCTAAATCTATTAGAAGAACTTTGTGACCTTGTCGAGCTAATTCATGACCAATCATTGCACTATTAGTAGTCTTACCAGTACCACCCTTAAAGTTTCCAAATGTTATTACTTTTGCCATAATATCCCACCTTCAAAATTTTGTAAGTATACGAATCTACATGTAGATTCTATTTGTCTTAATAATAACACATGTTTTACAAGGCTTCAATCAATATATTTATAAATCGTCTACATGTATATTTGCATACAAATATACATGTCTACAAATATACGCATCTACATATAGAGATGCAGATGTGTATATTTGTAGACTAAGATTTTATGATTTTCGGCTCTACCACAATGGTAATAATCACCTTGAATACCAATCTACCAATCTGCCAATCTACCAATCTACTTGTAGATTGGTAGATTGGTAGATTGGTAGATATTTTTTGAGATTTTGAAATTTTCATTTCAAAAATACGTTTTACAAAAAATAAATATTGTTGTATTGTTAAAATAATAAAAAAAGGAATCGCTAGAAAATGTACTACCAATACATTTTCTACAATCCACATACGACCAAATATGTGAATCCATACGACACCTTTCAAACTATAATTCTTTTATAAACTGTAAAAAAATTATAACATAAAAAGGCTTATTTAGCAATGCTTAAAAAGCTTTTTGTATACTTTGAAAGCATCTGGAAACACATTGGTTTCTTCGATGCGAATTTATAGATTGGTAACAGCAATCTCTATTCGTTGATGAATGGTGGATTAGCTGTTTTTTTGTACGGAAAAATATAAAGAGGGAGGAAAGTGCATGTATAATCAAGCATTTTGGAAGGCGATTGATTTAATAACTCACGATAACACAGATACATTTAAAAGATGTGGAAGTCGGGCGGATATGTCAAGTCGAAAAGTTATACAAGATTTTGAAAAAGAATCTGGCCAGCGGAAAGGTATACACTTTGTCACAAGGAAAAAAGAGGACTTAAGCACACAAAATGGTGTGAAAGGCTATATAATAACAAGTAAAGAAACCTTAATTTCCAATGCTACTGACTTAACTCACTGGACACCTAATCAATTCCGGTTTGGTAGTTATACAGATGATGCACGAACGTTGATTTGTGGTCATCGAGAAAATAACTTGCAACAAGTGAATACTTTTGTAGTAGATATTGATACACAAGTCGGTGTAGATGTTCCGGGTATTTTAGCAGCTTCAGCAACTTATTCTGTTGGAACACCAACACTAATCCTAAAAACAACGAAAGGATTCCAAGCTTATTTTGTGCTTTCCGAATCTGCTTATATAAGCAATAAAAATCAATTTAAGAGTCTGAAGGTTGCTAAGCGCATTTCTGAAAATATCAAAAAATCGCTATTAAAACATATTCCTGGAATTGATATTGGATGCAATGATTTTGCATTCTTCAGGATTCCACGGCCAGATAATGTAGTCTACTTTAATCAGGAACAAACTTATTCCTTTTTGGATTTAAAAGAGTGGTCGATGACGTATACTAAAAATAATAATGATTTAATCGCTATCGATGGTGGGAAAAAGGATATGAAGTACGATCCAACACAAGCAAAATGGTTTAATCAACTTATTAATAAAACTAATTTAGAGGGTGGAGATGGTCGAAAAGGGCGTAATCACGCAACTTTTGGGCTTGCACTTGCTTTGTATGCAGCTGGAAAAACAGAAAATGAAGCTTGTGATATCCTTGATGAATTTAATTCAAACTTAATCAAGCCTTTACGAAATGCTGAAGTGGAAAAGTGTATATCTAGTGCATTTTCTGGAAAATACAAAGGACCAAAAAAAAGCAAAATTGATTTACTCTTCAGTGATCAAGATATTGATGACGAAAGGAAGCATTCTAACGCATTTAAATTTAAATCGTCCGGTTACCGGGAGTTTAAAAAACATAGAAAAGCCAGAAAGGACCGTCAATATTCGCACGTTTACGAATGGGAAAGGGATGTTATTCATTTCATCGAGGAAAAAATTAAGTTTGGACAAACTTTTCTCGATGGGATGAATCAAAAAGCATTAGCAGAAGAAATAGGTGTACCAATTGCAAGTTTTAAAAGACTACTACAGAAATCTACAAAGATTGTGAAAAAAGTTGAAGGGCAGGGGAGAAATGCAGTGACCCTTTTATCGACACAAACAATTATTTTGAAAGTTGCGATTAAAGCAGCAATACAGACAAAAGGAAAGCAATCAAAAGACTATGCTCAATTTGTTGCGAGTCATTCTCCAGGCGTACAAAA
The DNA here is from genome assembly GCF_014322845.1 of Listeria immobilis. Taxonomy (NCBI): domain Bacteria; kingdom Bacillati; phylum Bacillota; class Bacilli; order Caryophanales; family Listeriaceae; genus Listeria; species Listeria immobilis. Next base: position 10,241 of record NZ_JAASUA010000017.1, read on the forward strand.
AGTATTAACTAGCATTACTCAAAATAATGATGAATTACAAGGCAATATAAGCTTGTTTCAACACAAAAATCGAACATTGCAAATAAATGCCAAGAGTGGACAAAACGATTGGTATAGAAGCAAATCAATCCACTTTGAATCAAGTTAAATTAAACAGTATCAATTGCCTAATCATTTAATTCTTTTTACTTGCACTTCTTGTTTTTATGCGTGAGATTGCTAATCAAATAAATTATATAGACTTAATTATATGGTTAACAGTGTTATTAAATAAACGAATAGAATTAGGTTAAGGTTAGTATATAAATTGGAATTTTTTGCAGTTACAGTAAATTATCAGTGGTTACTTAATAAAGGATGAAAAGCGACGAGAAAAAGCTAGTTATCTAGATGGAAAAACAAAATATTTTTATTATATTACAGCTGTTATTACTATACTTTGTTTTGGTTTTTTAGGGTTTAAAATAATTACCTATCAAGAAAGTTTAGATGCAGATAGTGGCACTGGAGTGAGTAGCGAATTAAATTTAAATTCAATAACTGTTCAGATGATTTCTCGACACTATAATCCAAATAATCATTATTTAGAAGTCTTAATTCAAGCGAAAAGTGAGTCGATTTTATTAAACGAAAAATTAGAAACAATCGTAACAGAGGGTAAACAAAAAACGCGTTTATTACATCAATTTTTACATGTCACCGATCAATATTATGTGCTTAGTGCGAAAAATGTGCCAGAGGATTGGAGTGTTATTTATATTGATGTAGGTCTTATTGTAACACCAGAAAATAAGCAAATAGATGTGGATGTTAGTAATCTTTTAGGTGGAGAAAATAAAGAGAAAAAAGCAGATGGAACAACTATTTATCAAGACCTATGGGTCTTAAATCATTCCAAAACAAGAACCTCTTCTAAGCTTCATCCTAAAATAGAATCAGCCTATATTATTCAATATACAGACTTGGAAATTCAAGAGTCTCAAACACTAATTCGAGATATTGATATGTACATTAAACAAGTGAAAAAGGATGAAGAACGTGTGAAAAAAGATATTGCTGATTTTCAAAAAGCAGAAAGATATCAAACGGAATCAGAGATGGAAAAGACCGAAGATAAGATCCATCAGTTACAATCAAATATAGATCAATTTGAAATAGATATCACGAAACAAAAGATAAAAAAGCAGAATTAGAAGAGAAAATGAAGAAACTTTCATTGCAAAAACAAGATTAAAAAGGCGAAAAAAGTGAAAATTAACAGGTGAAAAAGCACTGTGTAAGCACGGTAAAAAGCACCGTGCTTACACTGCTAGACGAAAAATGAGGGGGTGGTGCCACGGTGGATTTAATCATTTGAGCACGGTGGTACCACGGTAATTAAGTAAATAAGGGGTGGTGTAAGCACGGTTCCTTGATAAAAAGCACAGTGTTTACACGGTGGAATGACCTTGACTTGGGACTGCTCGCAGGCTAGGTACTGCCTAGCCCCCCATGTTTTTGGGGGCACTGCCTTCTTATCCTGCTTTCTATCGCTGGTCGATAGAAAGCTCTATTTTGTGACCTTTTGGTCGCCAAATAGCACACTTAGGAACGAAATGTTATGTAAAAAGGAGATGGAAAATGGAACGAGCTGACTAACAAAAGAAGAAAGAACTTCATCAAATTATAAAAGAAAAAACTAATTGTACATGCGTGAGTAACTATTAAAGTAACCGAAAAAAGTGCAAGTGAAAATGGATAAACAGAACAAGAATTATCTATTAGAGATAATAAAAACATAATGGTTTCAAGAAGAAAAAGATGGTTGCACTTTATCTGAGACAGTATAGAAAAAAGGGTAAAATTTTAATGCGTTGGATAGTCAAAAAACGTATGGATATATCGATTCAATTTTCGAATTTACAAAATATAAACGTTACTTTTTAAGGGCAGGAAAGGAGGGTGTAAAAGCATGCCGGATATCAAAATAAATAATGTATCATTTGATGTTGTGGAAAATTTAGCAATCATTGCTAAAAGACAAGGCTACAAAAGTCGTGATGCTTTTTTACGAGAAGAGCTACAAAAAATTGTTCGGCGTTATTGGAGAGAGGACACGCCAAATCTCGAACAAATATTATTATCCAAAACATTAAAAGTGATTGAAATGAACACAGATGTAATGGCAGATATTATTCGACAACAACACGTTCAAAATCCATTTCATATCGAATAATAATTTGGTTGTTTCAATTAAGAGTGACAAGAAATTTTGTTAATATGCGATATTTATTGGAGAGAGAAATCTTTTTGTTTTGCTATTAGAAGTTTTTTTAAAACTTCTAATAGCAAAACAGGTATCAAATTCGGTTATTATTTGATTAAAAATATCTCTTCTTTTATTCTAGATTAGCATAAACAGCTGGAGAGTTACGAAGCAAGTAAAGAAGGAATATTTTAGCTATATTTACAAGCAGATAATCTAAGAAGTAAGTCGATTTATTATTAAAAAGTGAAATTGGTTATTTGTTTGATACGAGTTCAGGTGATGGAAACGAACTCGATTTGTTGGAAGTAGACACGAATAATGACATGGGTGTGGGCTTAGATGGGTTGATTTATAAAGAATTTATCGAAGCATTGGCTCACTTTTTCATTGGAGAAATCAATTTTTGGGCATCGTATCGCTATAAAAGTGCTGTAAAAAATGCCGGAAGAGAAGGTGGAAATGGACAACAAAAATCCTCCTTTTTATTTTGTGATGAACCTTCTACGTATCTATCGGAGAACTTTATGGATACCGTTAATAAGACACGTAGTGCAGGTATTCATACATTATTTTCTCCCCAAACGATCACCGATTTAATCTTGAAGCATGAAAAAATGGATAAATTATTAATCGGAAATGCCAATACTTTTTTCATTGGCCGGATGAATGAACTAGGAGAAGTAGAGTATGCAGCCAAACTATTGGGAACATTTACGGGGATTGAATTAACCGAAGTGACACAACAAGAAGACGGTTACGGTAATGTCAATAGCACGAGTTGGAAGAGAGATAAAGGTACAAGAAGAGAAGTATCTGTGTTCAAAATACATCCAGATGTCCTCAAGGGATTAAAAACAAGTGAGTTTGTTTTGTATCTCGATTTTGTGTCTACTTATAGACAGTATACTATCAAAAATTCTTTCTACTTTATTATATATCCAATGAAGATGTTACTCACTAGGATGAACAAAGTAAATAGTTACATGTAGATAAAGAATATCCAACAGAGCAAGGAAAAATGGAATCCAAAGTGCAGGAAACAAAGTTAGGTATAAAATAATTAGATGCTCGTAAAGGAAAATTGGAAGAATGGTTAAATGATTATCCAGCATAAAAACCCTTTTTTTCGTTCTTTTTAACTGGCAAATAGCTGGCATGTGTATGGCAAATGTATGGCAAACAGAAAAAAGAGCTGGCAAATGTATGGCAAATCATTCCATTTTTACGTAGATATGCTGGCAAATTTATGGCAAATTCATTTTTTTAGGCCGAGTTTGTGAAAAAAGCGAAAAATAGCCTGTAAATGGTATGGCAAACGTATGGCAAACGAGCAAATTTCAACCCCACCACGAAGCTAGGTACTGCCTAGCTTCTCAATGGTTTTGACCCCAAATCCCCTTAACCTGCTTCTATGAGGAAATGTTTCACATTTGCGAATAGAAGCTGGATGTTGGAGGCTCGAAGCCGAGAACAGACAGAGGCACTTAGCTTTTTCATCACGTCACAAAACTTAAAAATTAGAGAGGAGATAGGGTAGTGGTTACTATGAAGGAACAGCAAAGCATCAAAATTCGTGGGCTAAATAAAGCGGCTCATCAACACATGGTAGAGCAAGCAAAACAATCCAATCTAAGTGTTAATAAATACATAGAACAAAAGTTAGAATTAATCGCAAATGGTGTAGGAACAACTGTTATAAGCAGAGGGAGGGAGGGAGAGAAGGAACTAACTAGACAGGCACTAGAGAAGATAAGGATGAAAACTTATTTTCGCTCCTTGATTTATCCTTATTTCCCGGAATTTCAAATGGTGAGAGATATAAATAGAAATTAAAGTAACATGTTTGTTAAAGCCATAAACCTTCATATGAAAGCAGAGTGGTTAAATGAAAGAGCGCTGGACAATTAAATAACTGGATAATTATTTACCCATTCTTCCAATTCACCTTTACGAGCATCTAATTATTTTATACCTAACTTTGTTTCCTGCACTTTGGATTCCATTTTTCCTTGCTCTGTTTGTATGACTTTAATACTTTGATTCACATCTGCTTAAGTTACTTCTGTTTGATATTTTTTTATCTGTATTTATGTAAAGGTATAATTTATATCAAACTAATTGTTGGCAAGTAATTAACTAAATACAACGAAACAAAGCTTAGCTTTTTAGACAAGAAAACCTCATGACCGTTCCAATTAACATCAAGAAAAATAGCTACTACTTATTCGGTATAGGTGTTTCAGTTTTGAAGTCTATACGGCAGTATATGCATGAATTTTAAAACGTGTTTATAAGCGGATCTTTGTTGGCATGAAACGAGTGATTCGTCACGTAACCAAGTTAACTTCCACAAAAAAATAACATGGAAGTGAAATAATCAACTCCCTAAACAAACCAAAAATTTTCCTAGGAAGCTCATGCAAGTTGATATAAATTGTGACCTGAAAGAGTGTATCTTTGTTGTATGGCATTGTATGACACGCTTACGTTTTAATGTAAAAGATGATAGCAAAATAAAAATGGATGAAATAAAAAAGACGAAAGGAGTTATGGGTGCCCAGTTTTCCGGTTCTCAATTCCAAGTAATCATCGGCAATGATGTAGCTAAAGTATTTGATGAAGTAGAGGCTCAGCTAGGTACACTAGCCAGCAACGGGGACGAAAGTAATAATAGTGAGAAAAAAATATCCTTAATACTTTGATGGATACAATATCAGGTATATTCACACCAACATTGCCGGCATTGGTTGGAACCGGATTGTTGAAAGGCTTTCTTGCATTATTTGTCGCACTTAATTGGTTAACCGTGGACAGCCCTGGCTATCAAGTGTTAAACATTATTGCAGACTGCGCATTTTATTTCCTGCCGTTTATTTTGGCTGTTTCCGGCGCAAAGAAATTTAAAACGAATGAATATTTAGCATTAGCAATTGCTGGTGCATTATTATATCCAACAATGACAGCAGGAGTTACAGCTACTATGGCAGGTGAAAGTGTAGCACCGTTGACATTGTTTGGTGTGTTACCAATACCCTATTTAACATATAGTTCATCAGTTATTCCAATTATTTTAACTACGTATTTGTTGAAGTATGTTCATAATTTTATTAAAAAATGGATGCCATCTGTTTTGACGACGATGTTTACACCTATGCTAACTTTAGTTATCATGATTCCAGTTACTTTAGTTGTTTTAGGACCACTTGGAACATACATTGGTGTGGCTCTTGCAAGTGTAATTGGTTGGTTATTCCATTCGTTTGGATTCCTGGGTGGATTACTTATTGGTGCCTTCTATCCATTGCTGGTAATGACAGGCATGCACTGGGCATTGTCGCCTATTATGATTGATACGTTTGTTAAGTCAGGATTTGATAATACCTTAATGCCCCGGCTATGTTAGCTGCAACCTTTGCAATGGTTGGAGCGACATTCGGCGTCTTTCTTAAAACGAAAAGTTCTAATATGAAGCAACTTTCTCTATCTGCTGCAATTTCTGCAATATTAGGAATTACTGAACCAGCTATGTATGGGGTTGTTTTAAAATTGAAACGTCCATTTTATGCAGCAATGGTTGGTGGAGGTCTTGTAGGAATGTTCTTTAACTTAATTGATCTCAAAGCTTTTGGTATGGCAATCCCAGGCTTAATTGCTTTACCTAGTTACGTTGATGTAGCGAATAGTCAAAATATACTCCTGTTCTCAAACTCGCTTATTTTTATTGTCTACTCTAGTATAACCATTCAACACAAATATACGTATTTTTAGCATCCATTTTAGTATAATTATTCCAGCGTACATGCGAAGTGAACATATTATAAAAATAGTTCTTATATTATCAGTTATGCAAGTAAATAATAATGAGTTCAGTGATACTTGCGATTATTTAAAATTAAGAACGATGTTACTTTTTAAATCAATTTATGGAAGAACTAAAAAATTTATCTTTACTTTTTTGGTGTTAGCGTTTACAATTTACTTATACATTGTTGTACACAGATGTACAGTGTTGTACTCTATTGTATATGCTTGTATGGAACGAAATTAGGAGGTGATTGAATGATTATCAATCGTAATGTTTCAAAGCCAATTTATCTTCAAGTCGCAGATTATCTACGAAATGGCATCTACGCAGAAGAATGGGGGAAGGGGGAAAAAATACCATCTGAAAATCAAATTATGGCTGATTTAGAAGTAAGTAGAGGCACTGTAAAAAAAGCGGTTAATATGCTAGTTGAAGAGGGACTATTACAACAAATTCAGGGGAAAGGGACATATGTAACCGAAGGGAATATCTCTTATCCGCTTGGTAAAGGGTTGTTATCTTTTGCTGAATCGTTAGAAAGTCAAAAATTGTCTTATGAAACAAAAGTCATCACTTCTGAATTTCGTAAAGCAACAAAAGAAATTGCTTCTAAGTTAGGTATTAACATTGGTGAAGAGTATCTATACATGAAACGAATTCGGTATGTTGAAGGCGAAAAAGTAATGTTAATTGAAAATCGATTGAATAGCAATTTATGTAAAGGTATTGAAGATCATAATTTTAATGTTAAAAGTTTATTTAAAGTAATAGAACAAATTACTAGAACAAAAATTGCTTTCTCTGAAAGTAGATATGCTGCAAGAGTAGTGGGCGAAAAAAGAGCAAAAGAATTAGAGGTTGCTCCAGATTCACCAGTTTTACATCTTGAACAATTAGTCTATTTAGAAGGAGGAACGCCAGTCGAATTTGGTAATGTATGGTTAAAGGCTAATAAATACTACCTTGGAACAATTCTTCAAAGGGAGGAAATTTAAGTGCCATTAGTAAACGGATATACATTATTAGAAATCATTCAAGAAAGAAAAGTTATTGCAGGAGCCTTTAATACAACAAATTTAGAAACAACAGTCGGGATTTTACAAGCAGTTGAAAAAACATGTATTCCTACATTCATTCAAGTAGCACCAACTAATATTTCATTAGCAGGATATGACTATTTGGTTGATATGGTTTCTCGTTATGCTGAAAATATGGATACACCGGTAGCCATGCATTTGGATCATGGGAAAAAATTTGAAGATGTTAAAAGTGCAATTCGTGCAGGATTTACATCCGTCATGATTGATGGTGCTACTTTTGATTTCGAAAAAAACATTGCTTTCACAAAAAAAGCGGTTGACTTTGCAAAAGCTTATGGTGTTCCAGTAGAAGCAGAGCTAGGTGCGATATTAGGGAAAGAAGATGATCATGTGAGTGAAGCTGATTCAAAAACTGATCCAGCACAGGTAAAAGAATTTGTTGAAAGAACCGGTTGCGACATGCTAGCAATCTCAGTAGGAAATGTTCACGGTCTAGAAGATAAGCCAAAAATTGATTTTGATTTATTGAAAGAAATTAATGAAGTTTCCCCAGTTCCTTTGGTAATTCATGGTGGTTCAGGTATTCCCGACAAACACATCCAACAAATGGTGAATTATAATGTTACTAAAATAAATATTGCGAGTGATTTACGTCAAAGCTACATTCGAAGTGTAGGGAAAGCCTATGAATCTAATCCTAATGAAGCTAATCTAATTAAAGTATTACAACATGCAGAAGATTCAGTATTTGAAACCGTTTACGCTAAGATACTAAGTATGAATAGTGTGGTGCAAAGGTAATGAGTACATCTTTAACTGAACTAGAAAATATTTTTGTCGATATTGAAGTAAAAGATTTTGAAACTGTGATTCCATTATTGGTTAAACCATTGATAGTTAATCAAGATGTTCTAGAAGATTTTCCTAATCAAGTCATAGAACGTGAGCGGATTTTTCCTACAGGCCTACCAACAGAACCGTATGGTGTCGCAATTCCACATACAAATGCAGAATTTGTGATAAACAACAAAGTAACTATTGCAACATTAAAAAATCCGATTCAAATGGAATTGATGGGAGGAATGGATGAGGATGCAATCGATGTGACAATCATCTTTTTATTAGCATTGGGGCAGTCAAATAAGCAGTTAAATATCTTACAAAAATTAATGAGTATTTTAAACCAAGAAGATATATTAACAAGAATAAAAAATGGAACCAAAGAAGAAATTTATAAAATTGCAAAAGAAGAGATTCAACTTTAAAAATTGGAGGAAAATAACGTGGCTAAAAATATATTATTTGTATGTGCAACGGGCATTGCGACTTCAACAGCGGTAGCAGAGAAGGTAATGGGATTTTTGAAAGAAATGGGAGTAACAGACATAAATTACTCACAAACAAATGTTGCTTCGGTAGAATCCAATTCTGATGATGCAGATTTAATTGTTTCTACACTTAAAATTCCATACGAATTAGATGTACCGGTTATTAATGGACTAGCATTGATTACAGGAATCAATGAAGATAAAGTATTAAACAGTATTTATGATAAATTAACAGAAGGAGAATGATATGGGAAATATTGCAGAAAAACTATATGATGGTGTGCAGTATATTTTAGGATTTGGTCCGACTGTAATGTTACCGTTAGTTTTATTTGTTTTAGCACTGTTCTTTAAAATAAAACCAGCTAAAGCATTACGTTCGTCTTTAACAGTGGGTATTGGTTTTGTAGGTATCTATGCGATATTTGATATATTAACTAATAATGTAGGACCTGCAGCACAAGCCATGGTAGAGCAGACTGGGATTAATCTTCCTGTAGTTGACTTAGGTTGGCCGCCTTTATCAGCAATTACATGGGGATCACCAATCGCACCGTTTGTTATTCCTTTAACAATGCTTATTAATGTAATCATGATTGCAATTAAGCAAACAAGAACAGTAGATGTCGATATGTGGAATTATTGGCATTTTGCGCTAGCAGGAACCTTAGTATATTATAGCACAGGTAGTTTCTGGTTGGGAATAATAGCTTCAGCTTCCATAGCTATTATTGTATTCAAATTAGCTGATTGGGCTGCACCAATGGGAGCAGAGTATTTTGGATTAGATGGAATTTCGTTGCCAACAGTGTCATCAATTACTTTTTTTCCCATTGGCTTAATAGGGAATAAAGTCATTGATATGATTCCAGGAATACGAAATATTGACATTAATCCGATGACTATTCAAAAACGCTTCGGTATTTTTGGAGAACCAATGATGGTTGGAACAATATTAGGGATACTTTTAGGTATTGTTGCGGGATATGATCTCCAAGGAATTTTAACAATGGGTATTAGTATTGGTGCAGTAATGTTTATTTTGCCTCGAATGGTTCGTATCTTGATGGAAGGGCTATTGCCTCTATCAGAAGCGATTAAAAAATTTTTAAATAAAAAATATCCAGATAGAGATGACTTATATATTGGTCTAGATATAGCTGTGGCTGTCGGAAATCCAGCGATAATCTCTACAGCATTGTTACTAACACCTATTGCAGTTGTACTAGCTTTTGTCTTACCCGGTAACACTGTTTTACCGCTAGGAGATTTAGCTAATTTAGCGGTAATGGCTTCTATGGTTGTATTGTCAACAAAAGGGAATGTTTTTAGAGCTGTGTTTATTGCCATTCCTATCATTATAGGTGATTTATATATTGCATCAGCTATTGCACCATTTATTACTGGTATGGCAAAAGATGTTAATTTCAGTTTTCCAGAAGGCTCTAGTGGAATGGTATCAAGTTTCTTAGATGGAGGAAACCCATTAAGATTTTGGTTATTACAAATATTTGATGGAAATATTATTGCTCTTGGTTTGATTCCTGTAGTCGGAGTGATTCTATTCTGGATTTATAAAGTAACCTATCGCCAAACACATTTAATTGATGAAGGACATTCTAAATGAGTGGTCAGTTAGCTGTTACGATTGATATCGGAACGACTAATTCTAAAGTTTCTTTATTTGAAATCACTACAGGAAAATTAATTGATAGAACAACTTTTCGTACAGAAAAAAAGGAAGATAATTTTGGGGAATTGTTTGATTTAGACTCAATATGGACTCAACTTTTAACGATTTTAAAAAAATTCATTAGTAAAAATTCTGGAAATATAGATTCAATTAGTATTTCTAGTGTTGGTGAGGCAGGGGTTCTTGCTGATGAGAATGGGAAAATCGTTACACCATTAATTGCTTGGTATGATAAAAGAGCTATTGCATATATTGAATGTCTAACAAGGAAAGAAAAAATGAAGATTTATGAAATTACTGGGCTCCCAGCACATCCCAACTATAGTTTACCAAAAATAAAGTGGCTAGTAGAAAATTCAAAAATTTCTAAGTTGCAGAAATTAACTTGGTTAAATATCCCAGATCTTTTATGTTACTTTTTAACAGGAGAAATAAAAACGGAATATTCTATGGCAAGTCGAACACTTTGTTATGATATAAAGAAACGACAATGGTCAAAGGAAATTTTGAATTTATTTGATTTGGGAAATATTATTCAATTTCCAGAAGTAGTCAATTCAGGAGATATAGTAGGGTATACAGATTGCGGGGAACTTGAGGGATTAAATAAGGAACATATTTCCGTGCGGATTGCTGGTCATGATCATATGGTTGGCGCTCTGGGGATAGGATTAAAACCTAAGGAATTGTTGAATTCTACTGGTACGACTGAAGGACTTTTATTAATTAGTGATTCTAATTTTAATGACGCTGAACATCTTGAAAATTCATTGTCTAATGGTATTTTTACAAATTCTGACTATTATACTTTATTTTCATCCATGCCAACAGGAGGAAACATATTTGCTTGGTATAGAGAGCTATTTAATAAGGATACTGTAGTATTCTTAGAAGAATGCGAAGAATTGTATCAATACTATATAAATAATTGCGTGAGATTAAGAAATTCTTTATTGTTCATTCCTCATTTAAATGGTTCAGGTGCACCATTTAAAAATAGCCAATCGAAAGGACTTTTATATGGTTTAACTATGGAAACAACTTCAAAAGATATCTTGTTAGGAATCATATTAGGCTTGTCTTTAGAAATGAAACATATGGCTAATTGCTTTCCATTAAATGATATTCAACGCCTAGTTGTGATTGGTCCAGCTATTAATAATCCTTTATGGTTACAAATGAAAGCTGATGCTTTAAATACAGAATTAAAAGTTGTGAAAATGGATGAAGCAGTTTCGTTTGGAGCATTGAAATCTGCCTACCCGAATTTTTCTACTGAAACAGAGTACGAAAGCTTTTTTCCGAATTCTAAACGAGTAATGGAGATGGATTCGTTACTAGAAGACTACATTAATCTGTACAATAAAAAGAAACAATTGATTTAGAAAAGAAAGACGGCTTCTTGAAAAGGAAGAGTCTCAGACTGTAGAAAAACGGAAGTTCTCATTGTTTAACCTTTGAGAAATTCCGTTTTTCTACAGTCTGAAATCCATAAAAGGATGTAAATACATTTTCTTCTGACGAAGTATACCAAGGAATCTGTTTCAAAATAATTTGAATTCCGTCGTATCTGTAGGCATCTTTTGATGAGTTATAGCAGTATAAAAGTGTTTTTTTACGTCATTTTTGGTGGACGTCCTTTCGTTTTAGGGATTTCATTCACCCCGTCTTTCCAAAATTTTATCATCCAACTAGCAATTAATGTGGATTGTTGAGTCCAATTTGGTTGGCAATTTCACGCTAGGATGGCTCGCTTGTTTAGTATAACTTTATCGTATTTAGCTTCTCTTGAAAAGAATAATGTCTATTTTTCTGCTTTCGTAAAAGTCCTTCTGTACTGAATTGTTGGGAAGCATTCACTCATTTCCGAACTTGTTGGTCCATTTTGACACAATATTTTTTCGCTAAATATGTGTAGCAACCTTTACTGCCAAGGTATTATTGAACTAATTTTAATTTAAATTCAAAACTATACTTTACCATAAAAATACCGCCACTCCAAAAGTTAGATTTTTGGTCTAACTTTTGGAGGGTGGTTCATAAATCACAAGCCGTTAGCCTTATTTTAACGGATAGTCATCCTGTTCGCTTTGTTTCAAAGTAATTTGATATCCATGAAAATACGTTGTATCGATGGATTTCTGAATATGAAAAATATGATGAATGTCTTTTCCAGGGTATGGTAGTCGCAAATTTATTTCTCAATAAGAAGTCAAACGCTTAACGAAAGAAAATGAGAAGCTATGGGGGAGCTAGTGAGCCTAAAAAATTTCAGGTCTTTCTCAGGCAAAACCAAAGGTGGTCTACATATATTGTATATTCAGAAAAAATGGGACGAAAAAGTAGTGATTAAACGAGAAATACTTACAGATAAACAATTCCATACTAAGGCACAAGCAAAACTAGGGATTATCAATTACTTAGAGATTTACTATAATTACAAACGTATTTATTCCAGTTTAAACTATCTTACTCCTCATAAATTTGAAGTCTCCAACAAATTCTCTTAATTTTGGCGTTCGGTTTTCTGTTTACAGTCCATTATATCTTTACTTCGCTGTTTCAAAACCATATTAGGGTATCTTCTTTATGTGATATTTGTTTTAAACAACCTTCGTATTCCATATTCTATCACGTATTTTTGTTATTTCCAATCAGTATATTATTAAATACATCACAATACGAACCTATTTGAGTGTAGAGATGTTGAAATATATTAGGTAGAAAGGAAGCTGGTAAAATATGAGAAATAACAAAACAAAAGAGTATGTCTATTTAATCATTGTTTTTTTGGTGGCTCTATTTATTTCATTTAAGGAAGCACCTTTTTTCTTTGCAGTATTAATTATAGGGATTGCTTACCACGCTTATGTTTTTCGGGATAATTCAAAATTAGCTTTTGATTTAGGAGTAATAGCTGCTCTTTCCATTGCTCAATCTTTGTATCTTATGTAATGAATTTATTCGTGTATTAAATAGTTAGTACTGTAGTAAATAATATGGTTCTCCTTCAAAATGAATTCTGAAAAAACATAGTTGAATAACCATTCAGCATGTGTAATAATATACATGTAGATATTGTCAGTTATCTACATATTTTCGGCTCAGTTTGTACTGCTTGCTACTTTCCTTCTATTCCGTTAAAAAGGTTAGTAAATATAGCAGTAACGTCATGCGTTTGCGTGGCGTTTTTTTAGGGACAGTTCAAAATATGATTCTTCTTTAGGATGACCTTAGAAAAAGCATAGTTGAAAATGACTATTATATGTGTAATAATGTACATGTAGATAAGATTATCTACGTTTACTGTCATTCTTTTCATTCAACTGTCTGCATACTACTAGTTTTATTCTCCCTTTGTATAAGTAGTATATAGCAGAGACGTCATGCCCCTTGTATGGCGTATTTTTTATAAAAAGCACGCAATCGTAATAGAAATATTGTCAAATTTGCTCATAAATGGTATGATGATAAGGAAAAGAGAGCCATGCACCAACATGACTCCCTTAACATGTGCAAACACCATTTAAGATGGTGCCCAGCCTTAAATGAATTTGAAATCCACTCCAACGAGCCGGTCAAGCTTATGAGTGGGTTTTATTTTTTGTCATTTTTACTGTTCATGATCGTTACAACTAAGACTGCAAAAGCAATCATCAGTGTAAGACTTTCGAAAACAGTCACACGTTTATCCTTTCCAGGTAACGCTCCAAAATAACATAAGCACCACCTACTTTCTATCGGAAGAACCGATGAAGAAGGCTGGCGCACCACCATAAACTCTTTTGCACTTGTTCAGTATATCATGTATTTAACGGCAATAAAAGCTAGAAAAAACGGCGCTTTTTGGCTATAATGAGAAGAAAAAAGAGGTGTGGGTACGAAGATGGAAGCAACCAAACAACTTATTAGACAACGTTTTGGAGACATATCTCCAAGTGAATTAGCAGAGATACTCCAGATTTCGGTGAAAAAAAGCCCGTCTATGGAAAGCGGATCAGCATTAGTATACATAGGTCAACAACCAATTATTTATTTAGGGCGGAAAATAGACTTCCAATATACGCAACCACTTATTGCACGTGAATTAATCAACTATTTGGAAGCACATCCGGAGCATTTGGAAAATTAGGGACAGTATTTTTAGTAATTGAATCTTACTCAATGACATTGAGTTAGATTGGAGTGAATAACGGAAAGTCTTGGCGTTCTAAGAGAAAAGACACATTTTTGTTTTCTCTTTTTTTCGATATTTTCGAACCTTACTTAATATTATTATGTCATAAATTAAATGAGATTCAGAGTTCGGGTAACCCAGCCAGATGAAAATATAATATTTATTAGGGCTAAATGTTCCCAATATGGCTACTTAAAAAAAGATCTCTTACCAATAAAATCAATAAATGCTGGCATGATTTGATATATGCGAGTGCCGATATTCATTATAAATGGAAGGTTCACTTCACGTCTATTATTCCCCATAATTTGTACAGTTCTTCTGGCTACGTGTTCCGGTTTTAATACAAACTTTCCTACTGAATCTAAATATTCTCCGGATTGATCTGCAACCTCAAAAAAATTGGTTGCAATGGGTCCAGGATTTATCGCAGTAACATTAATGTTATCAGATGCTACTTCTAACCGTAGTGCATTCGAAAATCCAATGATAGCATATTTGGTTGCCGAGTAAACAGAAGATTTTGGTGTAGCAATCTTTCCAGCCTGTGAAGCAATATTGATGATATGACCTGTTTGGCGTGATTGCATTGCTGGTAAAATCAATTGGGTTAAACGAATTAAACCTAATACATTTGTATCAAACATTTTATTGGTAATATCAAATGGAATGTCCACCGCATTTTCGAACAAGCCAAAACCGGCACAATTAACCAGTACATCAACTCGGAAGTTTTGATTAACTTTCTCACTTAATTGCATTATTTGTTCGAAGTCGGTCATATCTAGAGTGAAATATTCTGCATCAACAGCAAAATCGGCAGATATTTCAGCTTGTAATACCTTTAGTTTTTCTGTACTTCTTGCCATTAATATTACATTTGCCCCGGATGCGGCAACCTGTCTAGCAATTTCTGCCCCCAGACCACTCGAAGCCCCAGTAATCATTACTGTCTTATTCCTTAAAAAAGTATTCATTTTATCATTCTCCTATTTTCGCATTTAAAAAATCAACTTTTTTGTAAGTGTAGCCATTTAATTGTATTTCTTCTATTAAAAAGTAATAATGTTAAGCACTTTTCAGCTAGTACTTGCGAATTATATAATAGCTGGTTCTGAAAAGCAACGCTTAGAGATTTTCGAGCATACTTTAAGGCAGCAGTTTAGGAGAATATTTGGGGAAATAGAATAAAGTTCAATGAAAAGACATATTTTAGTGTGATATTTAACCCTGTGATTGTGTATCATTTCTGATATTCTTTGAACGAATTAATGAGAAAAACTTATCAAAAGGAGATAGAAAATGAAGAAAATAGCAATCATTATGTTGGTATGCTTCCTGACTACTTTTGGGATTAGTTCTGGAATTCATGCACAAGCAGCAACTACCGACACAGTCAATATACCAGATCAAAATCTTTTAGAAGGATTGAAAAAACTATTAAACAAACGATTCGCCACATCACTTACAGAGGGGGATTTAGCACAACTTGATAATGCAGCCATTAATTATTCTAATCCGTCTCAAGCGTATGTCCCTGGGAAAGTTTCGGATTTAACGGGCTTGGAATATGCTACTAATATGACACAGATAGATTTTTCGGCAAGTTATGTGAGTGACCTAACCCCAATAGTTCATTTGCCAAACTTGAAAAAAATTACAGGAGTAGGGACATCGCTTAGAAGTTTAGATGGCATTCAAAATCTTCCGGCATTAGAGAATTTGGAATTGGGTGCAGATTATATACAGGATTTTTCACCGTTATTAGAAGCAAAAAATTTAACCAGTTTTAGTTATGATTCTTACCGATGGCTTTCTAGTGATTATTCAGCTATATCAGACCTTACCATTCTTTCAGAAATGCAAAAACTTCAAACACTTAATCTAAATTGGAATGAAGTTAGTGATCTCTCGCCACTACGTGGAAATGATACGATTCAAACATTAAATTTAAACCATAATAAAGTGCAGGACCTTGCTCCATTAGAAGATATGAATAACTTAGAGATTTTGTATCTAAACCAGAATGAACTTACTTCTTTGGACGACTTAAGTGCTTTAGAAGGTATGAAAATTTTATATGCGGATTCTAATCATATTGTAGATATCTCTGCATTAAATCCTTTATTTAACTCCATGTTAAAAGGGGACGATGATTATAAAGGATTACAAATCAATAATCAAACGATTACTTTACCAACCATTACTATTAAGCAAGGAGAAATTGCAACTTCCACGAATCCAACAAAAGGGTTAGATGGTCAAGTGATGCCAATTCAAACTGCTTCTAATGAAGGAGAAGTTGCTAGTGACTCCAAAACAGTTTCTTGGGATAATGTTACTGCAGATACCAATGCTACTTATAATATAGCAGCTACAGATCAATCAGCAGCAGGGGTAGATTTTTCTTACTCACTTCAAGTAACACAACCAATTAAAGTATTAGCTGCAAATGCTAGTGAGGTTAATGTTAAGTATGTAGACACAGAAGGCAATGAACTAGCTCCAACAGACACACTAAGCGGAGTTGTAGGAGATGCTTATAGCACTACTGCCAAAACCATTGATGGCTGGAAACTAAAAGAAAGTCCAGAAAATGCTACAGGTACATTCAGTGATACAGCACAAACCGTCACCTATGTGTATGAAAAAGCAGCAGTAGCCGGTCAAGATGTGACGGTTCAATATGTAGATGGAGCAGGCAACGAACTAGCTACATCCGACACATTAAGCGGAAATGTAGGTGATACCTATACTTCGACAGCCAAAGCCATTGATGGTTGGAATTTGAAAACAACGCCAGAAAATGCTACAGGTACATTCAGTGATACAGCACAAACCGTCACCTATGTGTATGAAAAAGAAGCGGTAGCCGGTCAAGATGTGACGGTTCAATATGTAGATGGAGCAGGCAATGAACTAGCTACCTCCGACACATTAAGTGGAAATGTAGGTGATACCTATACTTCGACAGCCAAAGCCATTGATGGTTGGAAACTAAAAACAACGCCAGAAAATGCTACAGGTACATTCAGTGATACAACACAAACCGTCACATATGTGTATGAAAAAAACACCGATGATATCATTCCACTTCCACTGCCAGAAGAGCCAACAACACCAAGTGATGATAAAATAACAGATGGCAAGTCGAATGTAACACCAACAGGAAAAATGAGCATTCAGCCAACGGTGACAAAAGAACCTACCAAACAAGCGAAAGAAAAAAGTTCCTTGCCAAAAACAGGGGACAGTACGCAAAATAGTGGTATATTAGGTGGATTAGCACTTCTATTATTCGGTATAGCGCTATTCATGAGACGCCCAACTAGAAAAAATAAATAAGTAAAATTAAAAACGATTATAGAGTAAGTAATCAGAAAAAGGATTTGGACAGGACCTTTAGAGAGACTATCCAAATCCTTTTTGGTTACTTTTCATAATTTCGCCATATAATTATGGTTTATATGAGTAATTTTACGGTTAGCCGCCATAGTTCTATGCTATATTTAATAGCAACTTTAAAAAATAGATGGGTGTGTGTTTTTAATTGAAGAACATTTTTTTAGTAATCTTTAGCTTTGTTATTGTGGCTACAACCCTTTCTTTTCATACAACTAAGGCTCAGGCTGCTTCCTGGTTGGAGCAAGAACTAGACGGAAATGAACCATATATCCAAGCTACTGAAAGAACTTTATCGAAAAATCGTGATGATATTACATTAGCTGATTTAGAAGCTATTACATCCCTATCCATTTACCAATCTTCAGATATTCCAGATAAGATTTCGGATTATAAAAATTTAAAATTTCTAGTTTCACAAAGGTTAGCTTCAACAGAAATACCTAACAGCATTGGGCAATTAAAAAAACTGGAAACCTTAAGATTAGAATATAATAATTTACAAAAATTCCCTAGAGTAGTTTTCCAATTACCTTCCTTAAGAATTTTAAATCTAACGCATGGTAATATCACGGAAATACCTACAGAAATAACTGGTTTATCTTCTCATTTGAGGCAGCTAGATATAAAGGAGAATAAATTAGTAACTATTCCTACTAGTATTTTTACGACTGATTGGAAAGCAGGATTTGAGCATAAACTGATATTAGGTACAGCTAGGAATCAAATTACCTCTGATATACCAGCTGGCTACTTATATGGTATAGACTATGGAGGAAATATGTTAGAGTTTTATAATTTATCCCCAATTAAGCAGGATCAATTAATCTATACAGGTAATTCGATAGTTGTTCCATTAAATACAAATTTCAATCAATTGAAACCAGATAAAACACAACTAGGCTTACAATCTGGCAAAGCACTTTTTGCGAACCATACATTTATCTACCATGATGATGGGACTTCCAACAACGTATTAACTAATGGTGTAGCAACACATAGAGGCAATGGGTATATTACCATTAAAAGTAGTAACTCTACCAACTCTAATCCATTTGCAAAGGTTAGAGTTCCAATCACGGTTACTGATCCGATAGCTGGTCAAGATGTGACGGTTCGATATGTAGATGGAGCAGGCAATGAACTAGCTCCGACAGACATATTAAGCGGAAATGTAGGTGATACCTATACTTCGACAGCCAAAGATATTGAAGGTTG
>NZ_JAASUA010000018.1:0-12353 GCF_014322845.1 Listeria immobilis
AAGCCAGAAGAAAAAGCTGCTCTTCCAAAAACAGGGGATCAATCAAATGCTTCAACTGGTCTAGCAGGACTCGGATTGTTTGCGGTAGGATTACTTGCTTTCTTCCGTAGAAAAAGGCAATAAATAAAGAAGTAACTATCTAAACTTTTTAGAAACGTTGTTTAGATAGTTACTTCTATTTAGATGAGGTATGGATACAAATTAGTATTACGTTAAACAGAAGACATTATCTCCTATTACTTCATTATAATGCTTTTGTCAGAGGATCCATTAGTTTTCATATTCGAAAAATGTTTAATGCTTGGGATATATCTGTACATACATATAAGTTCAGTACTAATGATTACAACCTATAAAATAGAAAGCAAGAAATTGGATAAATAATAGAGAGAAGAAATCATTATGTATTATTGGGGGAAGTTAATTTTAATAGATTTTGTAGATAGGGACGCAAAAAAACTATTTTTACATAGAAAAGTTGCTGTTAGCTCTGAATTGGTACCAATCGATTAGTCAATCTTTCTTTTAAAAAGAGCAGAAGTTTTTGTACAGAATATTGTCAAACTAGCTTAAAATGTGGTATTATATAAATGAAAAGAGAGCCATGCAACTACATGACTCCCATAGCAGTGGTACCGCGTAAAAGACGGCAGCTATTGACTAATAATTACACAAAGTAACCATCGATCAGCTCGCTAAAGTGGATTAGATGGTTATTTTTTTGGTTTGTTAAAGTCGAGAATCATCACGACGAGGGTGGCAAATACCACCGCAAACGTCAGTGCTTCATACACAGACACGGCTATTCCTTTCTAGGAGTAAAACCTTTTATAACCAAGAGGCATCACCCCTGTTCCTGGAGATTTAGCCACCATCTTTTTCACTTTACTACTACTTTCTTTATTATATCATAAAAAAGAATGTTATTTTTCACTTTTGAATAGCTTAAAGACCATATAAAAAGTTGCCTAAAAGGCAAAAATTTTTATTTGGTCTTTGTAATTTAAAAAAGAACATAAAAAATATGCACTATATCTTGTGTTGTTTTGTGAAATATAGTACAATATATATGGTTTTAAACTACTTTGAGTCGGGAACTTGCATTTGTGTGTGCAGGTACTCAAAAAAATTTACTCAATAAGCTAAATAAATCGACAATTTTATTATATAGCTTTGTTGTTGTAAAAGCAATATTTTTTTGAAAGGTTATGAAAAAAATTGCACAAATACAATTAGAGAGATATATACATGGAAAAAGAAAAATTTTCAGAAAGATTTAAACTAACAGGTGAGCAAAAGGATTTTGATTTTGTGGATATCATGTTATGGAGGGATCAAGCGTTATTTGTTGATCCATCTCTAATAGTGAAAGCCCAACATGAGGAAAATAAAAAAGGGAATGATGAACATGCTTTTGCAACAAGAGCTTATAATTCATTACAAAGTTTTTTCAGTACATTTTTTAATAAATTCAAGAAAATCACGCCAACACAACTTATAGATCGTAAAAGTCAAGGTTCAGAAGGTGTTTATCGTGAAGAAAACCTATTAGCATTACTGAAATATTCAAAGGAAAATAATGCCTTTCATACAGGGTATGGTAGTGATGGAGCAAAAGGGACGGGTTGTACTCCAGAAATGATTTACGATGTTTTTTCCAATATGAAATTCAGCCATCCAAATATGTTCCAATTTATAAAGGAACCTATTCATACAGGTTTATTCATTAATGATTTTGCTGAAGATAGATCATCTGATCTAACTTTGTCTATTATTTTAGATGTATTATGTGATTTCACGTTTGTAACTTTGACCAATAATTTGCGTATATTTTAAGTGTTATTTTGCACATCAATTTATGAAAAGTGTGTAGTTTTGTAATAAAGATTGATTAAAAAATGTCATTAACCTTATTTATCAGCAAATACAAAAACCCCATTTTGAAAAAAGATTTATCAAAATGGAGTTAATAATTAAGCATGTAATTTTATAATAAAGTTTCAATTCACCTTATTCCACAAAAGGTGCTTAGTTCAGATTTAAAGAGAGAACAAATGTTGTCTTTCACTTCACTTCTTGGAACATAATTTTTATTCTTTAACTTTCAATAATCGTAAACTGTTTAGTGTTACAAGTAATGTTGCTCCCATATCGGCAAATATCGCTATCCATAGCGTTAACCAACCAGGTATAACCAACAATAACGCGACTAATTTAATCGCTAAAGAGAAGGTAATGTTTTGCTTGATGATCACTAAAGCCTTACGGCTCAATTTGATGGTATATGGCAATTTACTTAAATCATCAGACATTAAGGCAATATCAGCTGTTTCTAATGCTGTATCGGTCCCAGCACCACCCATCGCCACACCTACAGTGGAAGCCGCAAGCGCTGGCGCATCATTCACGCCATCCCCAACCATTGCTACATTTTGATGCTTTGAACGAAGTTCTTTAATGAAATTCAACTTATCTTCTGGTAATAAATCAGCTTTAATATCAGAAACACCGACTTGTTTTCCAATGGCTGTGGCAGTTCGTTTGTTATCACCTGTCAGCATCACTGTTTCGATTCCTATATTGTTCAATTTACTGATTACTTCTTTTGAAGATTCTCTCATTTCATCTGCTACGGCAATTAACGAAAGGATTTCTTCTTCGGTTCCTAACACCATCACAGTTTTTCCTTGGGTTTGCATTTCAGTAATCTTTTGTTTTCTATCACTTTCAATCGATTGATACAATTCTTCAAACAAATTTGGACTTCCTACATAATACATAACATTATTTACTTTGGCTTTTACGCCTTTACCAGTAATAGATTGGAATTCTTCAATCGCCACACCATTAAAGTTTAATTCATTTTCTTCTGCTTTTCGTATAATCGCTGAAGCAAGTGGATGTTGCGAACCTTTTTCAATGGCTGCTGTTATAGTCATCAATTCATTTTCATTCCCACTATACGTTACGATGTCTGTTACAGCAGGAATACCTTTTGTTAATGTTCCTGTTTTATCGAAAGCAATAGCTTTAATGGCTCCTGCTTGTTCTAAATGAATACCACCTTTAATTAAAACACCGTTTTTTGCAGCATTTCCTATTGCAGTAACAACAGCCACTGGTGTTGAAACAACTAAAGCACACGGACAGCCCACCATTAATACAGCTAAACCTTGATAAATCCATTCACTCCAATCACCACCAAATAACACTGGCGGAACAACAGCGATTAAAAGAGCCAAGATGATAATAGC
The DNA here is from genome assembly GCF_014322845.1 of Listeria immobilis. NCBI lineage: Bacteria > Bacillati > Bacillota > Bacilli > Caryophanales > Listeriaceae > Listeria > Listeria immobilis. The sequence goes on from NZ_JAASUA010000018.1 coordinate 3,255, forward strand.
TGGTGTATAGTATTTCGCAAATTTATCAACGAACGCTTGAGATGGTGCTCGTTCTGCTTGAGCTTCTTCTACCAGATGAATGATTTTTGAAAGAGTGGTATCTTCCACTCGTTTTGTTACTTTAACTTCAAGCAACCCTTCTTCATTTAAAGTTCCTGCAAAGACTTCATCATCAACTGTTTTAGTTACTGGAACACTTTCCCCTGTAATGGCAGCTTGATTTAACGTAGATGTACCTTTAATTACAGTTCCATCCATCGCCAATTTTTGACCAGGCTTTACAACCATAATATCGCCAACTTGAATATCATCAACATGGATCGTCATTTCTTCATTTCCACGACGGATTAATGCTTCTTTTGGAGCAATATCCATCAATGATTCAATGGATTGGCGAGCTTTATCCATTGAATAACGCTCTAAGGCTTCACTGACAGCAAAGAGAATAACAACAGTTGCTCCTTCACCCCATTCACCAATTACTGCAGCTCCTAGAATGGCAATAGTCATCAACGTATTCATATCGAAATTTAATTTGCTTAAATTCTTAAGACCTTTAATAAATAACGAATATCCACCAATTAAAATGGATGCTGCATAACCAGTGGTCGGAAGAATATGCTCTTCTCCGTATTGCTCCCCTAAAAACCAACTAATCACAAGTAATAACGCTGAAATATATACTTTAATGTTTTCTTTTTGCTTCCAGAAAGGTTCACGTTCTACTCTCTGTTCTTTTTCATTCCGAATCTTTAAATTTTCAAATGCTCCTGCTTTTTCTAGTTCTTCAATCGTTGTATTTCCTTTAACATAAACTTTAGATGCTCCAAAGTTTACTTTCGCATCCTGAACTCCAGGGAGTTCTTTAACATTGTCTTCAAAAATGGATGCACAGTTTGTACAAGTGAATCCTTGGACACGATATGTTTTCATTTCTTGTTCGAATAATTTTGATTGCTGCTCAGGCATTGACCTTCACCTCTTTTTTATGTGCTAATGCAATCATCATTATTTGTTTGATATGTTCATTATCTAACGAATAAAATGCTAATTTTCCTTCTTTTCTAAACTTCACGATCCCTTGTTTATGAAGGGTACGTAAATGATGGGACGCTGTTGCCACAGAAGATCCAATAATATTTGCTATATCACACACACATAATTCATCATCTTGACACAGCGCAAAGGTGATTTTTGCTCTGTTTTCATCAGCAATAGCCTTTAGCATTTGAGCAACACTACCAATATCAATTTTTTGTAAATCTCCCTGTATCCGGTTTACCTTTCCTTCGTCATAACAGTAAATTTCACAAGTGTCTTCCTTAGTCATATCCTCACCAACCTCATTCAAATAATCATTTGATTATAGTATACCATAATCTCGGTTTTATTCAAGTGAATATTTGAATGATATTAGAAAAAGTGATATTTTATACTAACAATAATTAATTAGAATGATCTGTTTATTATTTGAATGGATTCCAACATTCTCATAAACGAATGTTTTTGATACGTTTTTGCTATGAATAATATATAGCTAAAAATCAGGAGAATATCGTCTTTAAAGATTGCTCAAAATCTATGTATCATATACCGCCCTTTGTGATATAATTATATTGAAAAGGTGGTATTTTTTTATGAGTCAGTACATTTATGGTTATGCTCGAGTAAGTACTCGTCAACAAGATTTAGCACGTCAATTAGATTTATTAGAAAATTATAATTGTAATGAAATTCTTACAGAAAAAATGACAGGAACAAAATCAAACCGACCAGAGCTAAATCGTCTAAAAGACAAATTGAGACCTGGAGATATTGTTGTAGTAGAAAGTTTTTCAAGATTGGGTAGAAGTACAAAAGACTTAATTGATCTAGTTAATTACTTTGAAGAGAAAAATGTGAAATTAATTAGTGTGAAAGAAAACTTTGACACTATCACCCCGCAAGGGAGGTTAATGATGACGGTTTTTCAAGCTTTTAGCCAGTTCGAACGAGATTTGATTGTTGAACGAACTAAAGAGGGGTTAAAAAGTGCTAGAGCAAGAGGAAGAAAAGGAGGACGACCAAAAGTAGGAACTAAAGATATTACAAAAGCCGTTAATCTATATAATACTAGAGAATACAGCGTTAAAGAAATTGTAGAAATGACTGGCATAAGTAGAGCCACTCTTTATAGATATTTAAACAATGACAACAATTAGAAGGACTAATAGCATTAGCTTCAATAATAAAAAGGAGCTGTTTCTATATGGGAAAAGGACTTCTTCCATTGGCATCGTATTCAAAAGAACAGAGACAAATGGCTATGGAAAAATACAGATTAATTGAGCCATACATTAACCGTGAGAAAAACTTGAAAACTATTGCGGAGGAATCTGGTGTTTCAAAACGAACACTTCACTATTGGGTTAGTAAGTATCAACAATTTGGATTAATTGGTTTGATTCGAAAGAGTCGTACAGATTCTGGGATTTTTAAAGTGGAAAATGAAGTTCAAGAAGAGATTAAGAATTTAATACTTAGTCATAAAAAAAATTCAGTCACTTCTATTCATAGGAAGATTTGTGAGACATGCAAAAAAAATAACTGGAAGCAACCCAGTTACTATCAGGTCTATGCTATCTCAAAGTCTTTATCAATAGGACTAAAAAAATTAGCTTATGAAGGAAAAAAAGAATATCAAAACACTTTTGATTTAATTCACCGACGAGAGGCTAGTTATCCTAATCAAATTTGGCAAGCTGATCATACCCCATTAGATATAACTGTTTTAAATGAAAAAGGAAAACCAGATAGACCTTGGCTAACAATTATTTTAGATGATTATAGTCGAGCAGTTGCTGGATATTTTTTAACCTTTCAAAACCCGTCTGCTATACATACATCTTTGGTTTTACACCAAGCAATATGGAGAAAAAGAAACCCCGATTGGCCAATATGTGGTATACCTGAAAAATTTTATACAGATCATGGAAGTGACTTTACCTCCAATCATTTGGAACAAGTAGCAATTGATTTGAAAATTAATCTAGTTTTTTCTACAGTAGGGGTTCCAAGAGGGCGTGGAAAGATAGAAAGATTCTTTTCAACCATTAATCAATTATTTCTACAGGATTTACCTGGATATCTTGGAAATCAGAACAGTTCTACACTTCTTTCTCTTAAAGAATTAGATGAAAAATTATCAAACTTTATTATATATAACTACCATCACAGGATTCATGGTACAACAAAAAAAGAACCCATAAAAGCTTGGAATAATTCTGGGTTTCTCCCTAATATGCCAGATAGTTTGGAAAGTCTAGATTTATTATTATTAAATGTAGCAAAATCGAGAAAGGTCCATTCGGACGGTATTCACTTCCAAGGATTGATATATATAGATACAAACTTAGCTGCATATGTTGGTGAAACGGTCATTATCCGTTATGACCCAAGGGATATTGCGGAAATTCGAGTATTCTATCAAGATAAATATTTATGCACTGCTATTTCCCCTGAAGTTACTGATTACGAAGTAGATTTAAAAGATATTATTTCAGCACGGAATAAAGTGCGAAATAATCTCAAGAAGCAACTTGAATCAGGGAAAACTGTTGCAGAAGAAATTGCTTTATCAAAGCAAAAAAGTTTGAGGAACCAATCGGATAAATCTGATTCTAAAAGGTCAAAACTCAAGAGGTATTTCAATGAATAAAACACAGAGGTTTATTGAAACAAAAGAATATAAAAGGTTTGCAGAGTTTTGTAATGCCTGTATTAAATATAAATATATAGGAATTTGCTACGGACTACCAGGTGTTGGAAAAACATTATCCTCAAGGTATTATTCAAACTGGGATTATATCGAGAAACAAATAGATTATAAATTTAAAAAAGAAATTAGTTTAGATACAGATGAAAGGATTCTTAAAGCTAGAACCATTTTTTATACAGCTCCAGCAATACGTGCTACTAAAATGACTGACGAAATTAGTATTATTGGTAGTGTAATGGGTATGGCTAAAGCTGTTTATAAGATAGATAATGGAGGGAAAGAAGAATACCCTACTGATATTTATAAAGATATTGATCTTATAATTGTTGATGAAATAGATCGATTAAAAATGCAAAATTTAGAACAACTACGGGATTTATATGATCGAAATGACTTAGCAATGATATTGATCGGAATGCCTGGAATTGAGAAAAGATTAGCTCGATATCCTCAACTCTATTCCAGAATTGGATTTTCCCATGAGTTTGATAAACTCAGTAAAGATGAAGCTCATCATATTTTGGAATATAAGTGGGAAGAATTAGGTCTATCTATAAAACTTGAAGATTTTTCTGATTACGAATCCATAACAAGCATAATTAAGATTACCGGAGGAAACTTCAGGCTTATACAAAGACTCTTCACTCAGATTGAAAGAATACTTGAAATTAATAATCTTGAAACTATTACAACAGAAGTTGTTGAAGCTGCACGAGACAGTTTAGTTATCGGAATTAAATAATTGTTAAAATCTATCTTTTACATGAAGATAGATTTTTTATATGTTAGATAGTGCAAAATAGTACTTAAAATGTGTGCAAATTATTGTTCGAAGTAACAACAATTTTTTAAAATAGGAGGATATTTAGTGTTCATAAACTCGTAATAAATTCTATGTTCAATTATATGTCATAGATAAAGTTATGGTACAATAGAGTTAATAAAGGAGTGTTTTTTTTGAAAATAGGATATGCCCGAGTCTCTACTGGATTACAAAATTTAGATTTACAAAAAGACAGTTTAAATAAATTTAGTTGTGAGAAGATTTTCACGGATCATATGAGTGGAGTGAAAAGTAGTCGTCCTGGATTAGAAATGGCTATTGATTTTGTCCGTTCTGGAGATACGCTTGTCGTTTGGCGTTTAGATCGTTTAGGAAGGAATATGGAAGATTTGATTTCTATCGTTAATCGTTTGAATGCACGTGGAGTGAGTTTTCATAGTCTGCAAGAAAATATAACGATGGATAAATCTAGTTCTACAGGACAACTTATGTTTCATTTGTTTGCGGCATTTGCTGAATTTGAACGAAATCTCATTTTAGAAAGATCTGCCGCAGGCCGTGCAGCTGCTCGTGCAAGAGGACGATTTGGTGGTCGTCCTGAAAAATTAAAGGCACAAGACTTAGAGTTACTGAAGACATTAGTTGATAATGGGACTCCGATAAAAGTTATTGCAGAACGTTGGAATGTTTCTCGAACAACGATTTATCGTTATTTAAATAAAATGGAGGGGAACGATAGGGAAACAAACATTCACTAGTTTTTCACACTAACAAAAATCAGAAGGTAAGTAGTTTAGGTTTATACAACATCAAAAACCGGAACAAAAAGTTCCGGCCGGGATGAAAATGAGTATAATCAGTTCCTTCTATTATATGGGTAATAAAAGGCTTATTGGATAATTATAGCAGAAAATAGAGCGTGTGTTAGGGGAAAATAAACAACGATGAGACCCCTGGTTCGTTTTTTTATGTAAAACCGTTCACAATATGCTCACAAATGCTTCCTAACAAAATGCTATAATAAGGATAGTTTCCATAGTACAAGGAGAGGATACGATGACGGAAATCCAAAGTAATTTTTCGGCTGCTGCAAGATGTGCAGAGCAACTTGGCCAAGCTTCCGAAAAGGTAGCAAATGCTGGCACTAGTTCTATTGTGCAAGCAGAAAAAACAACTATTTTAGGGAATCAAGAAGCTTTGTCAACGAATCAAACAGTGCAGAAAATGGTCCTTCCATTTCAACAAGGATTAATCAAAGATATAGCACATGTTCAAAGTGTCGCAAAAGAATTTGAATATCAAGACGCACAGCTGAAACAACTATTTGATTTTAGCAATTGAATATGAGGTGAATAGGATGACAGAAACAGAGAAAAAATTAGCAGAAATGCAACAACAATTACGGTTAATCAATGAACAACAAGAAACAAATGAGCGAGATTGTAGAAGCTTAGAAAGAAAAGAACAGTACTACCATGAGTTTCGGTTTCGGCAAGCGAACCTTTTTAGAAGGTTGGATCAATTCTGGTATAGAGACAGAGAGATGAATGCATTCTTAGATAATCATTACCAGGATTTACGATACATGGATCAACGGGTTGTTCATGATTTAGAAGAACAAACAGAGCAATTGCAAAAAAACAAAAGGCAACTAGCAGATAAAGAAGATGAATGCCTGCACCAGCGCCTGACATTATCCAGGGAGGTGCAATAATGGGCATAGATATGTACTTAGGAGAAGTAGAAAGTCAAACTACTAGCGTGGAAACTTTCTGTCAATTGACCATTGATGGCTTGGAAGATGTTATTCGGGCTATAGATGCCTTTAACATGGAGCCGTCTCTACAAGGAAAGACCTATGCAAGTGCGAAACAATATTTTATGGAGACATATCGAGTTTTAGCACAAGGAATGATTTTTCTTTGCGAGGACTTACAAGAACCAAACAAAAAATTAACGACCAATTTTCGAGCAGAAGTGGCGAATACGGATGTCATCGAAGAAGAATTAGTTCAACAAATAGAAGAAATGGAACGGCTACAAGCTGATCTAAAAGATATGTTAAGTGAGTTTCCATTATTAAAACCGATGGATAATATCTATACGATGTGCAAAAAGAACTTAGTGACGAAATTAGAAAATTTACGACTGTTTCATCAAACATCAGCGACTTACTTTGATTCGGTTATTCAACAAGTAAAAAATCTCCAGGTAGGAATAACCGAAGTGTTGCAACATACAGGTTTTAACGCCTCGACCGGGACGTTCAGTACAATGGGAATGAATATGGAATGGGCATCCCCAATTATTAAAGAAGCGAAGGAAAAAGAAAACAGGGCTGTTTTAAAGGAAGCAGGTCTTACTGAGAAAGAAATTGAAAAATTAGAAGATATGGGTTATGACATAGGTGAATTAGTAGCCCAATATAATTCGATAAAAGAAAATGAAAATGATCGAGATTTTTTTGTAGATCTCTTAAAACGTGATTATAGTAAAGTTTTTTCGGAAAATCCAGACAAATTATCGCAGGATATGCAGTTAATTTTAGCTAATCATCTGGCACGTTTAGTAAATCAACCGGACGAACAAAGAGAACAGAAATTGAGTGAGTTAGAAATAGTAAGTAATGCTTTGATAAGGTATGGAGATAGTGGTAATGCCAAAAAATTTGCTGTAAATATTGCTGCAATGTGTGATGTAATGGGAAGTCAGTCAACTGCATTGATGATGAATTTAAACCCCAACAGCAAGAGTTATAGTCAAATGGAGAATAAGTTTAATCAGTACAGAGGGCTGCACAATCTTATGTTAGCACTAGCTACTATACCTACTCCGAGTAATTCAATGATGAATCCTGCAACAGGACAAGGATATTCTGATTGGTATTCACTTAACAAATTGACTATTGATAGGCATGGCCAGATTGGATTTAACTTAAACTATCATTCACTGTCTTACACTGCTATAGAAGGAAATAATATTGAAGATGCTATTGTTACAAAAGATAAAGGTCCTGTATTAATTTCAAATTTAGGTACAGTTGGTGGATTCCTGTCAGATAAAGCTGCAAAAATATCTAAATTAAAGAAAGAGAAAGAAGAATTACTAGATACAACAGTTATGAATATATTCAAGGATGGTTTAGGGATATTTAATCCAATCTTTAAATTGGAAGCAGATGTATTAACACATTTATATGAAAAAGATTATACAGCATTATCTAAAGAAGTTATAGATACTGGTGCCTCTAAATTAGGAAGTAAGGGGAACATTATTAGTGGTCTAACATCAATTTATCAAGAAGTGAATGAATATAAAGAAGCTGTAGCAAAACTTGATTCAGAGAAAAATGAAACGACTAAAGCATTTTTTAATGCAGTAATTAATAATGGAGGAGTTTCAATTGATCAAGAAGAAAATGGAACGTATCATATAGCTGGTGTACCTGATATACAATCAGTACGTGCAAAACAAGAAATAGATACCAATGGTCTTACTCGTTATTTGAATGAAACGGAACAAGCTGATCTCCAAAAAATTTATGGAGTTGATGGACTTAACTCAGCTGAAGCATATATCCTAGCTGAGGGAGATCGTAAACTGGAAGAATTAAATCCTAATGAATTGAATGCTGCTTTAAATAGGATTAGCGATGCAGGTGAGGGAAATAAAAATATTGATGATTTTGCTGATTGGTTAAAAAAGACAGTTAAGTGAAATAAAGGAGTCACATAAATGAAAAAGAAATTGGTTTTATGGGGAGCATTTATACTTATAATTCTAGTAATTATAGGGGCTATAGTTGGACATAATGTATACAAGGCTAATGAAGAGGAAAAAAGCCGTATAGAAAGAATCAATAATTTTTCTAATAGTTTACCTTCGGAGGCTCGTGAAGAACTTGAACAATATGGACTAACTAGATATTTAACAACGGAAGAAATAAAAGATTTAAAACGATTGTATCGCAATGGTAGCCCTGATAAGAAATATAATAAAGAAATAAAGTATCTGTTAAATGAAGATAATAATAAGTATTCTTTAAAGGAATTAAATCCAGATCGTTTAAGTTTCATACTTAACGGGCGTCTTACCGATGTTGGGGATGGCAATAAGAGTATTGATGACTTTGTAGATTGGGCAGTTGAAAACCATAATAAATAAAAAAATACTTAAAGGTTTAAAAATAGTCATACTAGAATTAATTAGTGTGACTATTTTTTAAGAATGAAAGATGGAAAATTACTATTAGACTTTCAAGATCATGATAAATTACCGTTAGATGACTCTGGTACAAATGACTACAGTAATCTTATGTTAATTAAAAATGATCCATATCATAAAGTAATAACCAATACACAAATAGAATTTTCAAAAAAGCTTAAAGCCAAGAAAGTGTTAAGGATATATTCCCAATACCAGATGGGAATATATATCCGAAATAGGAAGGGTGATACTAATGCTAGCAATATTAATACAACTGTTAAACGCAACTGAAAAAGGGGCCATCGGATGATTCAAAAAGGGGCCAAAAAATTATTTTAGCCAATTCTTGGTA
>NZ_JAASUA010000019.1:0-10933 GCF_014322845.1 Listeria immobilis
TTATTATTATATTTCGCACCTGTACTTAACTTATTCATACTGCTAGCTGATGTATTATAAACACCTGCATAAACGCCGTGTCTATCCGCATTGAGTACAGTTCGGTTCCAATTAACATTAGATTGTGTTTTAATGGCATCATAAACATGAAATGCTCGCTTATCAAGCCAACCAATTGTTTTACCATTTACTTGAAATTGATAGTAAGTTCTACCACTTATTTGACCTTGTTTAATTATTTTAGCATCTCTATTTTGATAAGCACCGGCTGTAGTAGCTATTTTTTTTGCATTTACAGTACCTGGAACTTCTGACCACAGACCATTGGTTGATCCAGCAGTTATTTTTCCTGTTAAATTGAGGCTTTTCACATTTGTTGCTTTAGGGTAATAGACAAATGCTCGTTTATCCATCCAGCCAATTAGTTTATTATCGACCGAAAATTGTACCCATGTTCCTCTCTTTGTCGTACCTTCTTTTGTTATTTTTACTTTTTTGTTATTATATGGTGCTCCTGTAGATAATTTTTTTCCACTTGCAGCAGAGGTGTTATAAATTCCACTATAAACTCCGTGACCATCTGCATTAACTACCTTAGCATCTTCTGAAACATTTTTTTGTTGTTTAATTGTATCATAAAGCGTGTCATATTTTGTCAAATTATATTGTGAGATTAATGAGTTTAACTTCGATGCATAAGTATTATCAGTAGCATAACGCCCTTGTAACCAAGCTGTTGCATCTTTATACGTTTTCGTGTTTTCACGCCATGTTCCTTTATAATAACTTGAACTCCAACTAAGTCCATTTCTTAATAACTTTGCATTAGACTCCAATGATTCTTTGTAAGATGGATATTTAGCAAAATTCGCATTAATTTGGTACCAACCTTTAGAATCACTGTATTCCCAGGTTTTCATTACAACACTTTTACCATTATAAGAACCTTTTATACCAAATAAGTTATAGTTAGGTGCTTTGCCTAATTCACTGCGACCCCAATTACTTTCTAAGGAAGCTTGAGCAATCATAACAGAAGGGTATAAATTATATTTCTTAGATAATTCCATTGCTTGTGAAGAAACAGAATTAATAAATGTTTGTTGATAAGAAGTTGTGCTTAATGTTGATCTCAACATATTGCTTCTAGATTGTGTATCCTCAGTAGCTTCCATCGCTTCTTTTCTATTTTCTTCAAGCGAGAATACAGATTCATCCGTTTCTGGCGGTGTTTCTTCACTCTCTACTGTAGTACTATCTTTTTGTTGATCATCTATTCCGCTTTTTGTTTCATCAGCTTTAGCATGGAATAGTGGCACCACACTTATGCTTAACATAAGCACGAGTACAAAGTGGAAAATTTTTTTAATCATTTTTCTCCTCCTAAATTAATATCACCTTTTCAGATAGAATAATTCTATCATATATCAAACTATTTATTAATAATAATTACAAAAAAAAAAAATGAGATTTGTCTAAATGATGAAATCTACCTATAAAAAAACTGCCCACCTCATAAATTTATGAAGCAAACAGTCTTATGTCTATTCCCAACCAGCTTGATTTACAATGGAACTCACTTGTTCTATTTTATTATCTTCTGAGCTAAATAGACCCTTAAAAGATTTTCCTGTTGAAACGAGAGACCCAAATAAAACTAGCAAAGCTAATAAAACGACTAGAATACACTTATCCAAAATCCCCATTTTGTACTTATTAGCATTTGGTGTTGGATAAATTTTTTCTTGTGGAAGTTTTTGTTTTTCTTTTTGTTCTTTTTGATATTTTTTCTTAAAGTCATTAGGCTGCTTATTGAACCATTTGACAAATTCATCATACTTTTCAGCCACTTCGGCAGCTTCACCAATTTCTCTTACTTCGCCGTGATGCATCCAAATAATTTTGTCGCATAGACTTTTCACTTGTCCAAGAGAGTGACTTACAAAAACAATAGTCTTTCCTTGGGCTTTAAATTCATTAATCTTGTCCACACATTTCTGGTAAAAAGTTTGATCCCCAACAGATAATGCTTCATCAATAACTAAAATATCAGGATTTGTGTGAACAGAAATTGCAAAGCCCAGCCTTGAACGCATACCGCTAGAATAGTTCTTAATTGGTTGATTAATAAAATCACCTATATCAGCAAACTCAATGATACTAGGTAAAAGAGAGTCAATTTGTGATCCCTTAAGGCCATGCATTAGTAGTTTAAGGCGAATATTTTCTAAGCCTGATAATGGGCCTTTTAGTCCAACGGCAATTGCAATCAAGGAAGTCTCACCATTAATAACTACTTCTCCTTGAGTCGGTGGTATAACTCCTGACATAATATTAGAAATAGTAGATTTACCTGAACCATTTATACCAATTAAACCAACTGTTTCTCCATCATAAACATCAAAACAAACATTTCTTAATGCCCAAAACGATTGTACTCGTTTGTTTTTAGGCAAGAATAAACCTTTAATTTTATCGGATTTATTTTGGTAGAGGTCATATTCTTTGGATACATGTTTGAAAGAAACTTTTATATTCTTATCCATTGTCATACCCCCTATAAGTAATCTACAAAGCGTTCACGGAATTTCATGTGTAGAGAAGCCCCTACAAATAATAGAACACCTGTTAATAGCCAAAAATAAATAGTATATGAAGGAGACTCCCAAAATAATTTCTCCTCTAAGAAGGTCTGTCTAAAACCATTGACAAGATAATAAATCGGATTTAATTTCAATATATTAAATGCCCATTCAGGTAATTTTGTTTGTAAATCCCAGACAATTCCTGACATATAGAACAAAACGCGAATTAGTGATTGTAACATAATGTAGTAATCTCGAATCAGTACACTAATTGTCGCATTTAATAATGTGAAACTATACAAAAAGGCAATCATTGCTACAAAGTAATATAAATATTGCCCCCAATAAATGGTAATAGGAGTTCCTTTTACTGCAAACAAGCCAACTAGAAGTATCATCATCGTAAAATAGCTTGTTAAGTTAGATGCTATATTAATACTTGGTAGAATACTCATTGGAAAATTCATTTTTGAAACCATATTTATTTTATTATATATACTATTTGCACCTTGAAGAATAACTCCGCTAATGAAAAACCAAGGTATAATACCAGCTAGCATCCATTCAATGTAGCTTGCATCAGACCCAGAAGATGAATTAAACGCAAAGCCAAACACAAAGTAATAAATGGCAATTTGGATAAGTGGATTTAGAACTTGCCACGCTAAACCAAGATAATGACTTTGATAAGTTGCTTTGTCTTCATACCGGGCAATTCGAAATATCATCGGCGTATATTTAAATTGTTCTTTTAATACTTCTATAATTTGTTTCACAAAAACACTTCTTCCCAAATAATAATGTATTACTTATTTGCTGCTAAAAATTTTTAAACTGAACATAGTCACCTCTTTTCAACAAAGGAGCTATCACATATTGATGCCTTTAGCACTCGTATGTTTGTATTTCTTGCAGTTTTTTGTCTATTCTTCTTTTAAGTGTGTAGCTACCTTATTTAATGATTATTTGTCCAAATGCAAGGAAAGACAAAAACCATCCTATGTTAAGTTACCTTAAAAGTGGATTTTTGTAAAGTAGAATCTGTTTTTCAGAATGAAAACATTAACTATTCTTTAAAAAGAACCGCCTGAATATCCGCAGCTCCTTCAAGTAATCTTGGTCCTGGGCGGCTTAATTTATTTGCATCCATTTCATAAATTTGGTTATTTTTAACAGCTGAAATATCTTTCCAAGCAGTACGTTTTAAAATAGTTGCTTTTGCGTCCGGATAAACTGTTAGGATAATATCAGGATTTTGTTCGATTACTTTTTCTTCGTTATAGGGAATAAACCCTGATTCGGTAACGATATTTGTTCCTCCTGCAAGTTCTAGCATCTCATTCATAAAAGTCCCTTTACCGGCCGTATATAAATCCGGGCTAATTTCGATCCAAACTTTTGGAGAGGTTTTTAATTCTTTAGCTTTCTTTTCAATAGTTGCTTTTTGTTCTTCCATCGATGTTGTTACTTTTTTTGCTTCTTTTTCAGTTCCGGTTAGTTCACCTATAGTTGCAATTGTTTTTTCAGTATCTTTTAAATTAGTTGCATCTGGTACTACGAATACATTAATACCAGTGTCTCTTAATTGTTGATACGCATCTTTTTGGGCAGAAAGCATAGATTCATGACCAAGTACTAAGTCTGGTTTTAGTGAAATAATTTTTTCAGTGTCTACATTTGTTGAAACTACTTTTTCGATTTTTTGAGCTTCTGCTGGGTAATCGTCATATGCCGAAACTCCGACGATATCCTCTCCCAATCCTAGTGCGAACAAGATTTCTGTGTTACTTGGCATAAGTGAGATAATTTTTGTTGGCGCTTCTTTTAATGTAATCGTTTCGCCGGTTGCATCTTTTACTTTTATTGCCTCCGTTTTTTCTGTCGGTGCCTTTGTTTCTGTATTTCCACAAGCCGTTAAAACCGCTAATAATAAAACGACCGCAATACCTTTAAACCATTTCATATGTAAGTTCTCCTTTTTAATAGAAAAAACGGGTGGCAACTTCACGCTAACAATCTCAAAAAACGTCTCTTTTATCACGTTTAATTTCTCGATTTTTAAAGTTTGGCACTTTAATTAGCGTTCTATTCCCACCCGTTAGTCATTATGTTTTTAGATTCTGTTTACTTCAATCAATAAATCACCGGACTCAATGGTATCGCCATCAGATACGTGGATACTGCTGACTTCTCCATCAAATGGCGCTTGGATTGTTGTTTCCATTTTCATTGCTTCTGTAATAAGTAGAGGATCTCCTTTTTTCACAGATACGCCTTTTTTCGCGACAACTTGGATAACAGAACCTGTCATTGTTGCTCCAACATGTTCCGGATTCGTTGTGTCAATCTTACGGCGTGCAATGACTGTTGATTGAACATTCATATCTTGGATGTTAATTTCACGCGGCTGACCATTTAATTCAAAATAGATAACCCGTGTTCCGTCCGCAATTGGTTCTCCAATAGAATTTAATTTAATTAAAAGGATTTTTCCTTTTTCTAATTCTACTTCAATGGTTTCACCTAAGCGCATTCCTTTATAGAATGTTGGTGTATCAAGAACGGTTACATCACCATATTTATTAATCATTTCTTGATAATCTAGGAATACTTTTGGATAAAGAGTATAGGAAATCACATCTTTTTCAGATGGTTCATAACCCATTTTTTCTTTTAGCTCTACTTTAACATCAGCAAAGTTAACTGGCTCCATTAAAGCTCCTGGACGATCAGTTAATGGTTTACGTCCTTTAAGCACTAGTTTTTGAAGTTTTTCTGGGAATCCGCCATACGGTTGGCCAATTTCACCCATAAAGAATTCAATTACAGAGTCTGGAAAATCAATCGTATCGCCTTTTTCGTAAACATCTTCTTCTGTTAGCTCGTTTTGAACCATAAATAACGCTAGGTCCCCGACAACTTTAGACGATGGTGTTACTTTAACGATATCACCAAACATTTGATTTACTACTGTATACATTTCTTTCACTTCATCCCAACGATCACCAAGCCCTACTGCAATGGCTTGTTGTTGAAGATTAGTGTACTGACCACCTGGCATTTCGTGAATGTATACTTCTGTTTGTGGTGAGTTAAGCGCATTATCAAAGTCTTTATAGTAATGACGCACATCTTCCCAGTAATGATTAATAGTTTGAGAATTTTGCGCATCTAAGTTTGTTTGACGATTGCCGTTAACTAAACCATAATAGAGCCCTGTCATACTTGGTTGGCTTGTCGCACCACTCATAGCACTAGAAGCTACATCGACAATATCCACGCCCGCACTAACCGCGGCAGCATAAGTATAAATACCATTACCACTTGTATCATGCGTATGAAGATGAATAGGAACATCTACTGTATCTTTTAATTCATTAATTAAACGATATGCTGCTTGAGGTTTTAAAAGTCCCGCCATATCTTTAATTCCTAAGATATGGGTTCCTTGAGCAACAAGTTCTTTTGCCATATCTTTATAATAATCAATGGTATATTTAGTTCTTGTGTCATCATCAATGTCCCCTGTGTAACAAATAGCAGCCTCTACAACCTTACCTGCTTCACGAACAGCGTCAATTGATACTTCCATGCCCTTAATCCAGTTTAAGCTGTCAAACACGCGGAATACGTCTACCCCAGACTGTGCTGATTGTTTAACAAATTCTCGAATGACATTATCTGGATAATTTTTATATCCGACAGCATTTGCCCCACGAAGCAGCATTTGGAACATAACGTTTGGAATTTGTTTTCTTAGTGTTTCCAAGCGCACCCATGGATCTTCATTTAAGAAACGGTAAGCCACATCAAATGTTGCCCCGCCCCACATTTCAAAGGAGAACATATTAGGAAGTAAATGTGCCATAGCATCAGCCACTTGGAAAATATCTTTAGAACGCACACGAGTGGCAAGTAATGATTGATGAGCATCTCTTAACGTAGTATCAGTTAAAAGCACTTCTTCTTGTTTTTTCACCCAATCAACAACGCCTTCTGGACCTTTTGCATCCAAAATTTGTTTGGTACCTGGTGCAATTTGAGAGCCAAATGGAATTTTTGGCAAGCGTGGTTCTGCATAGACAGGTTTATCACGATGTTTAATTCCAGGGAAGCCATTCACAGTTACATTTCCGATATAACGTAGTGTTTTTGTACCACGATCACGAATATGTGGGAATTTAAATAGCTCTGGTGTTGTATCAATAAAACTTGTATTGTAATTACCACTTGCGAAATCAGGATGACGAACTACATTTAATAGGAATGGAATATTTGTTTTTACACCACGAATACGAAACTCAATTAAGTTACGACGCATTTTTCGTGTTGCTTGCTCAAAAGTCATTCCCCATGTACATAATTTTACTAATAATGAATCATAGAATGGGGTAACAATTGTACCTTGGAAACCATTGCCGGCATCCAAACGCACCCCAAAGCCACCTGTCGAACGATATGTATCTACTCGACCTGTATCTGGCATAAAGTTGTTAAGCGGATCTTCTGTAGTAATACGGCTTTGAATAGCAGAACCGTGAATATGAATATCTTCTTGTTTAGGAATTGCAACTAATTGGTCATGAAGTGCATAACCATCTGCAATAAATAATTGTGATTGCACAATATCAATGCCAGTAATCATTTCAGTAATTGTATGTTCTACTTGAACACGAGGATTTACTTCAATAAAGTAAAACTCATCGCCTTCCACTAAAAATTCTACAGTTCCCGCATTAATATAATCCACATTTTTCATTAATTTTACTGCAGCATCACAAATACGATTACGAAGTTCAGAAGTAATTGCATTACAAGGTGCTACTTCTACTACTTTTTGGTGTCTACGCTGTATAGAGCAATCACGTTCAAATAAATGAACGATATTGCCATGTGTATCACCAAGAATTTGTACTTCAATATGTTTAGGGTTCATAACACATTTTTCAACATAAACTTCATCATTCCCAAAAGCAGCCTTTGCTTCAGAAGATGCACGTTCAAAACTTTCTTTTACATGCTCTTTTGATTCGACAACACGCATACCACGACCACCGCCACCAAGAGAAGCTTTAATCATAAGTGGATAGCCGTTCTTTTCACCAAATGCTTCTACTTCTTCAATCCCAGCAACTGGTCCATTACTACCAGGAATAACAGGAATATCTGCTAGCAAAGCTTGTTCTTTTGCTTTAATTTTGTCGCCAAACATATCTAGGTGTTTTGATTTAGGACCAACGAAAATAATGCCTTCTTGCTCACAACGACGAGCAAAGTCAATGTTTTCGGACAAGAAACCATATCCCGGATGAATCGCATCTGCACCAGATTCTTTAGCAATTTCAATGATGTTCTCGATATCTAGATACGCATCAATAGGCTTTTTCCCTGCTCCAACCAGATAAGCTTCATCTGATTTATACCGGTGGAAACTTCCGGTATCTTCTTGTGAATAAATAGCCACTGTTTTGATTTTGAGTTCAGTACATGCACGCATAACACGGATAGCAATCTCACCGCGATTAGCTACTAATACTTTTTTAATTCGATTCATTTTTTTCCTCCTAACCAACACTGATCTGTTTTATACTTGATACGTCGCCTACGATGAAATAAATATGTAGACCCTTTTTTAGGCTGTAAAACGGTATATAACTTCAATTATAGTATTAAATGGCATCAGATGTAAATTATTTTCTTCTCAAATATCGAAAACAATCTTTAAAACACGAATAAAATACAAGTAAATAGCTAGGAACATGCGGTTAAACAGTAAAAAGAAAAAGCCCTAAAAAGTGGCTTTTTCTAATATGTTATCTTCTTTTTTGTTTTTTTGTTGGAACTTGTTTTGTACCATCTGCATTGTACAGACGGTGATATTTGTTAAACATCGAAATATTAGCTACTATCCCCATCATCATGGAAAGTACCATTAAGGAAGAACCGCCATAACTAATGAAGGGTAATGTCACACCTGTAAGCGGAATTAGTCCACTTGCACCGCCTAAATTAATAAAGGCTTGAATCGCAATTAAACTTGCAATACCATAACACATTAATGAAGCAAATGGATCTTTGGCTCTTAAACCTGTACTAATGGTCTTAAATATGAGGAAGAATAAAGCTAAAATAATGAACATTACACCAAAAACGCCCAACTCTTCAGCAACTACTGCAATAATAAAATCGGTATGCGCTTCTGGTAAATAACCTAGCTTTTGAACACTTTCTCCAAGCCCCTGTCCAGACACGCCACCAGAACCAATAGCATAAAAAGAATTAATCAACTGATGACCTTCTTTATCTGCATACTCAAAAGGGTTCATAAACGTTGTAATCCGAGCTACTTTTGTAGGGGAGACAATTTCACTTCGAATATGGTCGGGTAGTGCAAATAAGACAAGTGTGAGTGCCACAATGACGCCAATTCCAATTCCGATTAGCTTCATTATCGTGCGAAGCCTCATTCCAGAAGTAACAATGATACAGCAGCCTACTAGAAAAATAATAAAAGCAGTTCCAGTATCTGGCTGAATTGCAATTAAGAAACAGACGAATGCTAAAAAGAATATTGGCGGTAAAACACCACGGTTAAAGTCATCAATATAACTTTGTTTTTTCGCATAAATAGCGGACATATAAATAATAACAGCTAATTTTGCGAATTCACCTGGTTGAAGTGAACGTGGACCTAAAACGAGCCAACTATTCGCATTATTAACGGTCTTCCCGACTAAAAATATTAAAAGTAAAACACCAATCGTCCCAAAAACAATGACCATTAGCACTTTGTTCCTTTGATAAAATTTAAAAGGGACTAGCGCAAAAAGAATAAAGAAAATAAAACTAATAATAAAGTTCTTAACTTGGCGCGTATAAAAAAAGTCAGCTGGTAAGTCTTTTCCAATCGCTAACGACCAACTGGCACTATAGATCATAATAATCCCAAATAAACAGAGCAATATAAATACAGCTATAAATGCATAATCATATGATTTTAAAATTCGTTTAAACATTAGCATCGTCCAATCCCTGAGAAGTAGTATCCCATCTAGTTTACTGTTCTTTCTATTATAAAGGAAAAGACTGCCAAATGAAAAGGAGAATCCCATCCGCCTTTTGACTCATTTTTTAGTCCTTTTCCTCTCCATAAAAAAGATGCCTGAAAAAATCAGCCATCTTTTCAACTAATCGATTATTTTTTGCTCATTGATAATTCATGTAATGCGGACAATTCTTTTTCCAGTGTGGAAATTAATTTTTTTCCTTCCTCTGGTTCAATTAATCCTAGACGCGTTGCAAAGTTTATTTCACGTGATAAGCCATACATTTGCGTATCGAGCACTTCTTCATATGCTGGACATTGCGGCAAGGTTAAATTATCCATTTGAACTTTAATCAACTGTAAGATTCGTTTAGCATCTTGTTTAAGAAGCTCGACCGCCTCTTCTCTGTGATCTACTTTTTTATTTGCCATCACAGAACCCCCTATCACGCGCCTTGAAAAGCGCTTTATTTGCATCTTAAGGAAATTCTCCTCAAGTTAGTTTAATACTAGATAGTATAAGTATAGCATAATTTAAACGCCACGCAAGCCAGAATGGACTAAAATTTTTGAAAAATCCGCTTTTACTCGCCTTTTTTAAGAATCATGCTATAATACTTGTGTGAGGTGAAGATAAATTGAATGCAAAATGTATCTTATGTGAGCGTGTAGATGAGCTAGACAATCGTGAATTTAAAACAAAGCAATTACGCAACAAACCTATTAGAATGTATTTATGCCCTGAATGTGAACATCGAGTAGCAATCAATACTATCAGTCGCGTTAATTCCGGTCATTTTAATTTCCATAAACCGATTGTGATGTCGAATAGTGAATTAAAAAATTTGCTAAGTAATAAGGTAGAATAAAAAAAACTAGACTAAAGCAATGAAACAATAGTACTTTTTAGAGCGAAGACTTTCGCTCTTTTTTTATTTCCAAAAAAGCTCCAAAAGATTTAAGTTTACATCTTTTGGAGCTTATTACTATATTAATATTTTTATTTACTTATTGGGAAATTTAATGTGATATTTCCTTTTTCAGTTACGTCAATAGCGGGAGAATTGTACTCATTAGGATTGCTAACAGTTAATGTAGTAGATTGCTTTAACTTATCAAAATCTTCCTGATTTAGCATATAAGTGATATATCCTTCTTTTTTCGACATACTCAGGAGTTTATCACTACTTTTTTTTAACATTTTATTATTTCTGCTTATGTTCACTATTATTTTGTCCATTTTATCCAGAATAATCTACTTAATTTTATATTATGTTTATAAAATTTACTTAAAGTTCTATAC